>NZ_PGVC01000054.1:0-75941 GCF_002860225.1 Bacillus sp. V33-4 | reverse complement strand
TCAAAATAAATTTATTTGATTTGAGCTTGACAAATTCGCTTTTATTTAATGCAACGCTAGTGACCGTTTTTACATTCTAAAAATGTGGCGGTCTATTTCTTTAACCTCAGGTTCATCACTGTTAAAACAAGGATATAAAAATTTTGATTTTTAGGAGGAGCCATGAAAAAACTAATTTTGTTATTATTGATAGTTGGCGGCTTAGGCACCGCTGGCTTTCTTGGCTACAATGCGTTCATGGGAATGGCGTCAGATAAAGTTATGGAGCAGGTTGCCAACTCTATTTCAGAGGAGGATGTAAATCAACTTGTTCAAGATCCATCTATTCAACAATTAATTGGTGAAAATGCCGATCTTGCAAATATTGATACTTCCAATCTCCCATTTTCGACAAAAGAAGAAGCACTTAAAACGATTACGAAAGAATTTTCAGTCAAGGAAATAACCGATATTACCTCGACAATAAGCGATGGCATAACAGCTGATGAGCAAACTGAGCTCCTTGAAACGGTTCAGAGCCGATTAACAGAAGAAGAACTGGCCGCTTTGAAAATTATCGCAGTAAAGGAAGCATTGAAAAACCAATAGAGATAAAGGTCAAGAGGGCTCTTGCGCCCTTTTCTTTTTGCCTTTTGTTTCGACAGCATCAAAAAAAACAAGTGAATTTCACTTTCTTTGCCGAACCAAAACTTGTTTTGTCAACTCGATAGGATTTACCTGATAGACAGAGAATATCTTTCTTACAAGGAGGGATCATGATGAATACTACTGCTGTCGCAAAATTATTGGGTGTCTCGTCAAGTACGATTCAGCGCTGGGTCAAACAGTTAGACTTGCATATGCAGCGCAATGACCTCGGTCATTATTCGTTTACGGAAGATGATATCAAGTTGCTTGCCGGCATTAAGGAACAGGTTCAGAACGGGGTGCTGCTTCAGGAGGTAACGGTCACTGTGCAAAGGCCGCGGAAAGGAACCGTTAAAGGCCAGCTAGAAAATAAGGATACAGAAAAGCTCTTGTCTAAAGTAAGCTATTTGGAAAGCAGGCTTGAGGAAAAGGCAGATAATGTTGTCTCCTATCAGCTTCTCCAGCATCGAAGCGAGATTGAAGAGTTACAAAATGAAGTAATGTCTTTAACAGATCGGATCGAGGCCCTTGAGGCGAGTCAAATTCACACTGATCAGCACCATGCACCTGAAAAAAAGCTTGTTTTTGAACAGTCAACACTGTTGAAAAGGCCAAAAAAAAGAAAATTGATCAGCTCGTTATTTGGTTTTTAGCATGCTTAATTGACTGCTTTTTATAACGAAAGTATAAAACGCTTGGACATCTTGCCAAGCGTTTTACATTGTTTTCTTTCCCACAAAATAAAAATAGCCTGTTCTTGTGTGAGAACAGGCTACACCTATCAATGCTAATCGTTTAACGCATCTTCAAAAGGTGCATAAAATTTACCTTTCACCGCGAGCATATCTGTTTCGGATTCACGTTTTTCCCCGTTTACGTCATATACTCCTTCTGGAAAAAAATCAAAATATCCACTAAGCTTATGAAGTTCTACAAAGTGATCGTTCAATTCGTAGAACAATTCTTGGTATGCCTCAAGATCGATGACTTCACCAAACTCGTCCAATTCGAAATTTTCCTTAAGCGCGTCCTCTAGCTCTTCATGATTCGAAGCTGCAACATACAAGTCGACATCGCTGCATTCCAAGCATAGTAATACCGGTTCATCTTTAATTTCTTCATAAGCGTACTTAACCATTTCTTTTAAGATCGCTTCTATTTTATCGTGGTTTTTCAATTGTGTGCTTGTCTTTAACATACTGGGACCTCCATCGTTGTTATCTGTTGTCTATTTACTACTCTATGGAATATGAAAATGTATTATCTTTTATAAGAATTATATCAAAATTAACCGTTTATAGAGGCAGATAATGCATACAGCGTCACGTCGCCGAGAGACACAGTTGAAACATTAGGAACTAAAATAAAACAAATGCATATTATACATAAGGGCAAAATCAACGGATGGCAGGCTTGGAACACGACACCATTTTCTGCACGGTAAGGTTTAAAGCCCATACAAATTATTTTCTGGTTAATATAATACATTAACCCTGACATACTCAGGAATTTGCTAAAAGGAGGATAACAATGGGTTATAATAAAAAAAGCTATTTCTATGATGACAGTGATTGCAGAAAAGATGATTGCTGCGATAAAAAACATCATGACCATGACTGTAAAGATGATCACAAATGCAAAATTAAAGGTTGCATCTGTGAAGAGTTTCGTCGTATAACGCCAGGAAGAACTGTATTTCTTACGATAGATGGCGTTCCTTCAGGACCTTATGTTTTTGCTAAATTCTGTAAGGATGATCATTGTGTAACATTAATATCAGGAGCAGGCGTTACCCCATCAGGAGCTGTATTTATTGTCGACTGTTTTCGTATCGACGCTTTTGCGTTCCCTCCAACCGTATAAAAAAAATATATATATATTTTTTTTAGTCGATCAGGCTGCACGCAGCCTGATTTTTCGCTATGACTAACAACCCCCATATAAGAGATTCTCCAAATTATGCAATCCCCACATAAAAAAGTCAATTTAAAACATTGTGGAGTTTGATTGCTTCTGTTTGCTTTTACACTACATCTACGCATAAATCTGTTCATCATCCATTTATTCTATAGAACAATAGGAGTATTAAACCATACAATGGTATTACGCCAAGCAAATAATAAAAATCGGAGGTCAAAATAAAATAAGTTATGAAGGTACTATATATTCCCTCAGGCTTTCCCGGTATATACTATTTTTTTGATAATTGCATTGTTAATGAACTACGAAAACAAGGCCATATATGCAATAGCTTTAATCATTTCAAAGGTCTCGATTCTTTGATGTTAAATGTTTCAGAATTTGCACCTGAGCTTGTGTTGACTATGACCGGTTTTATCCTGCCAAACGAAATGACCGAATGGTTAAACACCCAACATCTTAAAACGGCTGTCTGGATGACGGAAGATCCATACTACATGGACAGAACGTGCGGGATGATAAATGATTATGATTATGTATTTACGATTGACAGGTCCGCCTTGGAGTGTTATCAAGAAAAAGGACACCCACTTGTATTCCATCTTCCGCTCGGAACGGATCCCCGTACATTTGCTCCTTCAATAACTCCGGACGAACAAGACTTAGAAGATATTTGTCTAGTTGGATATCCTTATCCTGAGCGGATTAAATTAATCGAATTTCTGTTGGAAAATACACAATATACGTTACAAGTAGTTGGAGGGAAATGGGACGAAAAGCTAGGCCACATGACGAAAAATCCTAGATTGAAAATAACTGAATGGAAGCCGCCTCAAGAAGTAGCTCATTATTACAACAACTCTAGAATTATCCTAAACACACATCGTCCCCATGACCTGGCAGAGAATAATAATTCAATGGGCATAATGAATAAAAGTATAAACAACAGGACATTTGATATAGCAGCTTGTGGTGCATTTCAGCTTATTACAGAAGAGCTCGATTTACGCACTTATTTTTCCGCAGAGGAAATCATCTCCTTTGAAGGTAATGAAGAACTCCTGGAAAAGATTCATTTTTATGTAAACCATGATCAAGAACGAAAAAAAATCGCGTTAAAGGCCCGGGAGAATGTGCTTAAACATCACACATTTGCACACCGTATCAAAGAATTGACTGCAATCATACAAGAAAATGAACATCATTTAATCTGACACAGTCCTGAGCTAAATTTATTTCACCAATAGCAATTCAGTTAATTACTTAATAAATTAGTAAGGCAGTCAATCAAGACATATTCTTGAACGACTGCCTTATGAAAGTTATTTAAATGGAAGTTCCCATGTAAAGGATGAGCCTTGTTTAAACAATGAAAACTCTTCTTCACTCATTGGTATGGCATGTTTCAAGGGCAGTTGTAATTTACCCAATGCAATATCGGTTTGCAGGAAGCAAAGCAGGTTATCAAAGCAAATATAAAATTTCCCATTGAATGAAAATAAAATCCCATCCGGCAACATCGTATCCATTGTGATATGTTCTGATAGTTCCGGACCGTCAGGCCACTGGTTTAAATGATTTTCATTCAAAATTACAGTTTTTTGCTTATTAAAACGATATTTCTTAAATGCAGCGTCATTAACGAGCCGCTTTTGACCTTTTTGGATGTAATAAATTGAATGATTGGTTCGAGACTGGACGAGAATTTGGTTTGGAAGCTTTTCTTCACATACAGGTATTCCTTTATCATAACTAAACAAGACAGGGTCAGGGATTTCCACGATCGTGTTAAACTTTAAGCGCTCAAACAATTCGTTAGAAATAAGCCGAAGCTTTTGTTCATCAATTAAATATAATTCTTCCTTTAATCCCTTTACCACTGTACCATCCGGGATTACTTTAGGAAGCAAAGCGCTTAAATTTTGATAGCTTTGCGGTGTTTTTTTTGTTATATCAAGTACTTTCTGGATCGGGTAAAAAGGCGCAAATTCGTTTAAACGCGTCCAAAATACAGCATCAGCGTTAAACCAATATTTTGGATCCACATCCCAATGAGTCCCATATCGGGAGAAAACTTTTTCCGCAATATTTCTTGTATGCATCACTGAACAATGATCCACCATATTTGCTGCACGGGTTAATACCTCCGTTGCTGTCAGTTCAATCTCAAAATTCACTTTATGGTTTTTATTCAAGTGTTGCATTTTTTGACTGGAATAGACAATCTCTACTGTTGGATTTTTGTTAAAAAAGTCAAGCATAACCTGTAAACGGTTTGGCATATAGACGGTATCATCAGTTAGATAGCTGATATATTTTCCGGTGGTTCGCGGGATAGCCTGGTTAATCAGTACCGCATACCTTGTCGTTTGAAATCGCTTGTTGTCATCAATGCCGCTGTTCATATAGAAAATTCGAGGATCTCTGAGGTATGAATGAAGAACTTGGGATGTATCTTCATTAGAATTATCATCCATAATGAACAATTCCCAGTCTTCTTCCGTCTGCTGCAACACGCTCTCTATCGATTCAGCAACATAAAGGGGCTTATTATAGCTTGTAAGTATGATAGAAACCTTTGTCATAGGCCACTCTCCCATTATCCAAGCAATTGTTGATATCCTTCAAGAACAAGTTTGGCGACATTCGTCCACTGGAATTGTTGAACTCTCTCAAAGCCCCTATTCACAAGTGTATTTCTGATCTCTGCATTTGTTAAAAGATGTTCCATACCTTGTGCAATATCGTCAATACTTTTCGGATTAATCAAATATGCTGCCTCACCCGCTATCTCTTTTAAGGCAGAACTGTTTGAGGTTAAAACAGGAACACCGCAAGCCATTGCTTCTAAAACAGGAAGCCCGAAGCCTTCATACAGGGACGGAAAGGCAAATAATTCTGATCCTTTGTATAACTGGATTAATTCTTCATTGGAAACAAATCCAGTGAATAACACATCGTCAGTCACGTTAGCTTTTTTTATATTTAATTTGATAAAGAATCTTTGGTCTTCGGGGATATTCCCTGCAATAATGAGCTGGAATTTACTCTTTAGTCGATGGTTTACCTTTGCAAATGCCGCAATTAACCGACCCAGGTTTTTACGGTAATCACAGCCGCCAACATATAATATGTATGGCTTTGTTGATCCATTCCAAGTAGTAGCCGATAATATATTTTCATCAGAAAAATGCTCGCATAGCGCCCCGTAGATCACTTTTATTTTTTCAGGTTTAATATTAAGTTTTTCAACAGCATCTTTTCTAGTTGTATCTGAAATAACAAAAATCATGTCGCAGGATTTAACAAACTCGATGTTTTGCATATAATGCTTTTTCATGTGGGGCAATGGCAAATACTGATTTTCAAATAACAAAGGGATGATATCATAAAGGGTAACTGCTAATCTTGCATTTCCGAACCAATTTCTTTGTAAAGCATGCGAGTTATAATAATCAAATGTGCTGTTTATATGGTAAAGTTCAATGTTATTCTGTGAAATAAATGCTTTCAATTGTCTGCTCAAGTCTTCTGTGTTCGAAGAATTCGGCCGAAAATAATAATAGCTATAGTCTTTACTTAATGGTTGTATTGCTTTTATTAATTGCCTTGTATAAACACCTACTCCTCTATTGTTAGCCGGTGTTAGCGCAAACGCCATATCAAAACCGATCTTCAAAATTGTTCCTCCTTGGTTGATTAATATTTAGCAAACCTTATAACTTTTGGAAGGTAAGGGTGCGTACAATCTGAAGAGTCGTTAGTTGGAGAATGAAAATAATGTATTCAAATGCTATCCACCCTCAGAACCACTCGACATACGTATTTATCTCCTAAATTGTATGAACTTCCAAATAATGTCGCGCAAATAAAAGAAGGTCCTTTTATTGCAGGACCCATTACAAATTATATAACCACTGTTCATAAATATTTTTTAATGTCTGCTCTAGTTGCCTTTTTGGCCGCCAATTAGTATCTTTTATTATTTTATTTGGATCCCCAACTAATTTTTGAATTTCAGAGGTCCTTATTTTTTCAGGATCAACCATTACTTCTATATTTACATTTGAAAAAGATAGAAGGATATTTAATATATCTCGAATGGAAGCCCCTTCTCCGGTACAAACATTATAGATTTCCCCTGCTTTTCCATAGCGCCCTAGATGATAATAGGCATCTGCAATATCTTCTACAGCCGCAAAATCCCTGATCGTGTCAAGATTTCCCACATTCATTGTGTTATCTTTCGTATTTCGTTTATTAATCACGGCTATTTGGTGCGCAAAATCTGTTGTAACAAAACCCAACCGTTGCCCCGAACCTATGTGGTTAAAAGACCTGGCATGAATAACATTCAAACCATAAAATTTAAAGTACATTTTAGCAAGCATGCTTACCATACTTTTGCTTATTCCATATGGATTGACAGGAGATAGTGGTATCCCTTCATGAACTTTCTCGATACCATCAGGTACAATACCATACTCCTCTGATGATCCTACGGTAATGATGCGTATTTTGTCGTCCACTTTTCTAACCGCTTCAAGTAAATGAATGGTACCTGTCACGTTGCCTTCAATAACAGCCTGTTTATTTTCCCATGAATCTTTCACACTGCTAAATCCAGCCAAGTGAAATACATGTGTAGGGTTAATTTTTTCCATAAGCCTAATGATTTCCCACTCTGATAAAAAACTTATCTTAAAGATGTTTTTTTCAGGATAATCTGCTCTGGAGGTGCCAAATACGTCAGCCTTATCCTTTAAATACTCCTCCAAATGTTTGCCAACAAAACCTTTGATCCCAGTAATTAAAACCTTCATTTAATTTCTCTATATTTTTGTACATCATGATCAACCATCATTTTTATCAAATCCTCAAAAGAAACTTTTGGTGTCCATCCTAATTTTTCTCTTGCTTTTTTTGAATCACCAAGCAGCAAATCTACTTCAGCTGGTCGCAGAAAATCAGGATCTTGCCGGACATAATCTTCCCAATTCAAGCCGACATGATCAAAAGCAATTTCGACGAGACGACGAACGGTGTTGGTTTCACCTGTTGCAATTACAAAGTCATCCGGATGATCATTTTGGAGCATGAGCCACATCGCTTTGACGTAATCACCTGCAAATCCCCAGTCTCTCTTGGCATCCAGATTCCCTAGACGAAGCTCTTTTTGCAGACCGCATTTTATTTTGGCCACCCCGTCTGTGACTTTGCGTGTCACAAACTGTATTCCTCTTCGGGGCGATTCATGATTGAATAAAATCCCTGAACATGCATACATATTAAAGCTTTCCCGGTAATTGACCGTTATCCAATGACCGAATACTTTTGCAACACCGTATGGACTTCGTGGATAAAATGGCGTGGTTTCTTTTTGCGGAGTTTCTATCACTTTACCAAACATTTCAGAACTGGAAGCCTGATAAAAACGTAGGTCTGGGTTTACTTGACGAATAGCTTCCAGCATGTTCACAACACCCAAGCCTGTAATTTCGCCAGTGTAGATTGGCTGTATCCATGAATCTGCAACAAAAGACTGGGCTGCCAGATTATAGACTTCATTAGGCCTTGCCAACTTGACAGCCTGAATTAAAGATGCCAGATCAGACAAATCACCTGAAACAAACTCAAATTCATTCAAAATATGTTTAATATTTTCATAATTTTGCGTTGCGGTTCTCCTTTTCAATCCGTAGACCTTATACCCTTTTTCGAGAAGAAGTTCAGCTAAATAAGAGCCATCCTGTCCAGTAATTCCGGTTATTAAAGCTCTCTTCATGACACCACCTCCCTTTAAAAATACTTACTGTATTATTTATGCGGTTATCATGAAATGATATTACAAACTAATTTACAATTAAAATTTAAAGAAGCTCCAGCTCATTCAGACGGCTCTTCATTAACTGCCCTGACTTTTTTGGTGAAAAGTGTTTTTGCATCGTATCCTTTCCTCGTGCAGCCGTTTTGCTGCACCATACCGGATCCTCAACCACTTTTTTCATGTAATATGCTGCATGATCTATATCAGGATCCGCCCAGAATTGCTCTGCTTTATAAGGTCCCCAGTCTTGCCCGACCCTCTCCAGCTCATATCGCACCAGACAGGAATTCGTTTCGTTCATAAACTCCATATTTCCAGACCAACCGGTTGCGATTACTGGTTTGCCACAAGCCATTGCTTCGGCTAAAGGCAACCCGAATCCTTCCGAGCGATGGAGGGAAACGAGGCAATTGGTAACATTCATTAATGCATTAATTTCATTGCGATTCATTACTTTATCAATGATATAAATATTTTTATAATCGCCTATTTCTTTCTTTAATTGCTCCAGTTCTACAGATCGATCGATTTGACTGTTGTTGATCTTGATAATTAGTCCTACTGAGGATTCATCTTTTGCGAAGGCCATTTTAAAGGCTGAAATCACCCCTTGGGGATTCTTTCTATGTGGCGAACTATTTGGATCATACATCATCAGAAAAAGAAATCGATTATCCGGCAGCATAAAATATTTGCGGCCAATAGTTTGAGAAGCATGGTTATCACATAGTCCATGAGGGATTTTTACAACGGGAACCTGGGATTTTTTCGAAATGGACTCAAAGATAAACGTAGATGGTGCCCATACTTCATCTATCATTTTAAAACTTGCAGCAAACTCATCTGGAAATTCTGGAAGTTCCCAATGCCATACAGCAATGTTATAACGGTTTTCTAATAATCGGCGGTTTAATATGTCGTATCGAAAAGCAATTTCCAGCTGGTCGGCGTTAATATGAAATATATTGGTATTGAAAAGGGGTTCTTTTATTTCTTTGTGAGCCCACGTCAAATCTTCTTGTCTAGCAGCGCAAACCGGGTAGTTGATGATGCCAAATGGAATATCAACGTTTTCCAATGAGTTTGCTGCTAAACGACAAGATTCACCTACACCCAATTCGGCTCTAATATATCCGAATAGGTTAACACCACCGGACATTCGGCTTCCCCCCAGTTGGCAAGTCAATATTGTAAGGAGTCACTACATTTTGCGAACTTCCTTTAGACAGCTGGTTACAATCGTTAACTAAATCCGATTTAAACTTAATATCGGCACTCTGATTTTGGAAAATGGAGGAGAATAAGCCAGGAGTCTTATTTCAACATTTTGCAAATCCTTTTCTATCATGACCTGTTGTTCGCAATTACTAGTAGACTGAAATTCGTATTTGAATAAAGTATTTTTTGCAAAATCATCCACCACATCCAGGATAAATTCCCCCTCGGTTTCTACTTCCAGTTTTGCCCTTAGTTCATATTTACCTGCCGGTAAAGTAATATAAGGTCCAAAGAATAAATAAGTTGGATTGCTGATATGAAACCACCCATTGCTGTCATAGACACTTCCAAAAAAGAAATTGCTGAAATATAGATTATTGATTAACCCAGCCGATTGATAAATCAATTCTTCTTTCATTCCATTTTCAATTGGATAGTCCTCTGGTGCATTTCGGTATATTTCAATAAAGGCAATTCCATTTGCGAACGGAAAGGGTTGATTAAAGCGTGTATAGGAAAGTTCTTCCTTAGTACACTGTTCCCAGATTTGTCTTGGATTATTTAGTGACAAGTCCATGTCACTCTTTTTAAAAAATGAAATCGTGACATCATTTTCAGGCAATAGATATTTAGTAAACAACAATTGCAGGTACTTATCTCCAAACTGTATCAGCCATCCAAGATCGGATAAGCAGCCAAACGGTACTGAAATTATTGCCTTTCCATTCACTTTTAGTAAATTGTAAATTTTTACGATCGCTTTTAAAGGCGCTTCATGGTCTTTCAATTGGCTGGATTCCCCGTAAGCTCCTGTTGGATCTGTTGATTGTCCAATATGTTCTACAGTTGATATGGAAATAATGGCATCGTATTTATCCTCCGGATGAAAGTCCATTAAATCTAAGTTTAGAACATTTGCAGCCACTTCAAATTTATCAAGAATATCTCTTTGCACTATGTTCGCGGCAGTTTCATAACTAGATAGGACATGCCCCACCTCTAATATTCGCCCCGTTTTATTTTGTTCAAGAAAGTCCAAGCCAATTGGTACTTCTATTGCCCTCTCGGAAATATTATTAATGGGAATTTTGTTATAACTAAACTTTTTATCTTTAAAAAAAAAAGAATCACTAAAATTTGCTGTAGAGAAGAGACTCATAACATTAAACCTCCGTGATAAATTCTATTTCGCTTCCAAGTCCACAGAATGATAGCATTAAGCTTTGCTAGGTGAATCAGTTCCTTAAGAGATGAAGAAACTAAATATTTATAAAGCTAGATTCTGTTTCATTACTTTCGCTATTTCATTTATTGAGTATTTATGATCAATCATTTCTTTCGCGTTTTTGGCTATTTTTAGTCTTTTTTCTTTATTTCGATAAGCATCTCTCATTGTTTTTCTGACATTTTCCACCGGAACTTTTGCCCATTTGTGGCCCATGTATAAAAGCGGGCGATTTATCATAAGATTTATGTCCACTGGTTCCAATTCGTCCAATGGCTGAATAAGAAAAGTATTCTCATCATTCATAAATTCGTTGGAACCACTCCAGTTGATCGATATCACCGGTTTCCCCATAGCCATCATTTCCATTTGTGGCATTCCCCATCCGCAGGCTCTGTCTGTGGAGATGTAACAAGTACAACTTGAATATAAAGAGAGCAATTCGTTTTCTGGCATTTTTTCATTTATGATCAAAATACTTGGAATGTTATTTTTAATTGGTATATAGGAGCGGATGATTGCTTCGGCATCAATATCATTTTCATGTACATATGTTTTAATAATCAGAGTTACATCGTCGTTATCCGTGAATTCTTCGCAAAAACTGTTTATCAATAAATCAAAGCCTTTTCTGTAATCAAATTGGCAAGTATATAGAAACGTAAATGTCTTAGGAGTTGTCGAAAAAGAATATGGCTCAAAATTCTTATCGTATTTCTGCACATCGATTCCGTATGGCATAACTCTAACTTTTGTTTCATCGACTCCTGACTCAGTAAAAGTATGATAATTAAAGGCTGTTGGTACCCATATTTCGTCCATTTGATTGCATAAACTAACCCAGTAATCCGGAATTTTATCGGTTTCAAAGATAGTAATACCTATTTTTTTATTAAATCCTGTTGTATTAAAACGCGCAAAATCGTCTGGAGTGCTATGGATCACCATAACCGGGTCTGTCCCTAAATCAGAAATTGGACGGTGAATGCTGCCGATTAAGTCTCGATCATCTTGCGCTATTTCCTTATGAATTTGGCCTAGATTATGGATATGAACTGGAATATTTAATACTTCCAACATTTTTAAATAGTTTCTGGATACAGTGCCATAACCACCTCTATCAGATACGTATCCTGCCCAAAAAACTCCAGTTGGAAGTGGCAAATCTTCATCCCTCCCTGCTTTAAGCCCTACCATGATGTAGCCTCAGTTAAAATCAGCGCTAGTTGACATACATGTCTGTATAACACGATAAAATCTGTGAGGCAACATTTTCCCAATTAAATTTAGCGGCAAGTTTAGGTCCTTCTTGCTTATATCTTTCCAATAATTTTGACTTCGTCAACATGTTATATATACCCTCTGAAATTTCTTCAATACTTTCAGGATTTACCTTATAGCACGCGTCATTAGCTATCTCATTAAGTGCCGAAGTGTTTGATGTGAGCACCGGGGCACCACAAGCCATCGCCTCTATAATCGGCAAGCCCAATCCCTCATAAAGTGATGGAAATATGAACAGACTCGAATTGCTATACAGGTTGATAAGCTCTGCCTTTGGTACATACCCGGTATATATCAATTGATTTTCAATTCCCTGTGCAGCTGCAAGCTGCAGTATCTTCTGTTTTTCTACTTCAGAAAAAAAACCGGTCATGACAAATTGATATTGAGTTTCAAGTTTATGATTTATTATTGCAAAGGCATGTAGTACGCGTTCCAAATTTTTTCTAAATTCCATGCCTCCGATAAATAGAATATATGGTTGGTTTACCTGATTGTTAAGCTTCACATCTGAATCTTTGTTTATCTGAAAAAATTGTCGGTCAATTCCCCCGTATACAACAGAGATTTTCTCGGAATCCATATCAAAGTATTTAACCCCGTCTTTTTTGGTCGTCTCGGATATGGCAAATATAGTATCGCAATTCTTGATAAAATCCATAATATACAAAAATTTATTTTTAACAATCGGATCACTTAAATAAATTTCAGGATAGATCAAGGGAATGACATCGTAAAATGTAACAGCCAATTTTACATCTCCAAACCATTCGCGGTTAAGTAGCTCATTATGGTTGAATAAATATTCAACCGGACTCGTTACATGATAAAGGTCGATAGAATTATTAGTTAGAAATGATTGTAGTTTGTTTATTTGAATAGATGTATCTTGGTAAGGATCAGGTGAAAAGAAAAATATTGAATGGGTCTTATTAAGCCGCATAATATTTTCGATCATATTTCTGGTATAGTCTCCAATTCCCCTAAAATTTGAAGCAGATGAAGTGTAAAAAGTATCAAAAGCTATATTCAATTTAACACCTCTTAAACAATCATTTATGCGGTCGTATGATTGTGATATGATACAATTCTTCGAATTGCCATTTGTCATCAAACACTATCTGAATTTTTCTTTTGTATAATCAGACCGATAGAGGTTGATACATATTGTTCGAGTAGCAATCTTAAATGAATTTCACTCGTATAAGGTGGAACATCAACAAAACTTTCAATGTTTCCTGTACCGGCGGTATAATCAACTTCGATTGAATGGCCATCTTCCCTTAAATCATTTACTAAAGATTCAATGTCTTTCTTTCTAAGAATAACTGTAGCTCCGGATTCAATCGTATGTTCATTTGAAGATAAATTAAACTCTGTGGTGTGAACAGCTACGCCTCCAGGCTTGAGGCAGTGCATCTGGTTCATAATGAATCGTTTGCTTCGTTCAATCGTTCCTAAATGTTCAAATGAGCAAGAAGACCATGTAAAATCATATTTATTATTATGCTGCTTTTGATCAATTTCATTCATATCCATAAACTCAAAAGTGACAAGCTTGCTAAATTGCTCCGGTTCACATAATTTTCGTTCGTTCAAGTCCTCAAGATTATTAGAATGTTGATTAGAATCAACCCATCCTAAAAGTTTGGCAATCTGAAAATCTATGTCTGTTGCGACTACTTCACAACCACGTGATGCGAATAAAGAAACCAAAGGTTCTTTTCCTACTCCAAATCCAAGCCCTTTCTTACCTTCCTTTAGCATACCTCTTTCAGTTAATGCTTGTGTTATAAAACACCACTCCCATAGCTTTCTGTGATAATGAACAGCTATTTGAAGTTCTTCACAGCAGTTTAAGAACCATTCTTCATTAAAATGCTTTTCTTTACATAGCTGGGATATCAACAATGCAATCATCACCTCATCGTAATAACATCTTTTTTGTTTCTGTATTTATCTATGCGTAAAATATAGTTAATGGAACTAAAAATCCATTTATTTAGATTGGAACCTTTTCTAATATATTGTAAATATTCAAGCTGTTCATCGAATAGTGTCTGTGACTGCTTTGTCTAATTAGGTTTCATACCTACTATAAAAGTGTCACCTACATCTGCATCCAAACCACCATCAAGTATATCAAAACCAATTTGTGCAAAAGCATTTCCGAGCCACATTAAAGGATATGGTCTCACATGTGAAGAGCTAAGCCAGAAAACATTCTCGTGGACATGTTGTGCAGCGAAATTCGGTGTAATTATCGTAACGATACCACCCTTTTTTAGGGATTCATAAAATAGAACTAATAATTCAATAGCCCTCCTGCTGTCAAGGTGCTCTATTAAATGTGCATTAAAAATTCCTTCAAATATTTCCTTATTCGTCTGCTGATCTAAAAATTCAAATACATTTTCCTTCCTGGCATTGAAACCTTTTGCTGTACACGAGTTCACAAAATCCTCTTCTAAATCAAGCCCTAGAATGTCGATTCCCAGTTCACTTGCAGCCCGCAGGAAAGATCCTTGACCACAAGCAACATCCAGAACAGGTTTTTTTCCCAGATAATAACGAACATATTTTCTCTGATAATCATATGCAACCGATTCATTGCCGACGAAACCATTATCAATCCTGCTGAACAGTTTTTCAAAGCTGACCTTATCCATCTTCATAGAATCAACTCCCCTTGATGGAGTTTTATCCGACTTTTCAGTTTATAACTTTTATAATGTACTCTATCCCCGTTATATTCATTAAATCTTGTACTGGTGTTATTAACTACAGTGTACAAAGGTCGTTTTTTGCGAGAATCCCCCTCTAAATTAGGTTTAACAATTGCCTGCACGTTGACTGATACACCTTTAAATTCGCCTCGGCATGTTAATCAGAGTGTGACGTAAATTATTTTATTTTTGCGTTTTTTTCTTTAAAACAATATCATAAAACCATTTCCACTCTTTTCCATATAGATCATAATCGCTTAATATTTGATCCTTGTTGATGTTTGAGTCATGTGCAGGGTGTTTTAGAGGGTTTATATAGGAGATTTCAGATAAATTGCTAAGGACACCTTCTATTTCTGTTTTGGAAGTGCCATTTTGCAATAAATGGTATGGAGAGTATTCGATTATAACAATTGACTCATGATTAATCATTGGTAAACTTGCCTTTAAAATGTCAAAATCGGCGCCTTGAGTGTCGATTTTTATTAAATCAAAATACGATGGCTTCTCATCACCATAAGATTGATCAAAAAAGTCAATAGGTGTTACCATTGGTACCCGATATGGCAAACGTTTAAAGTTTCCCAATACATTATCAGGGGATATTGGTGTTGCGCTTCGGTGATCACCAAAATTTATATCACTTCGATAAAAATCAATAAATCGTGGCTCACTTCCTAAAGCATAATTAAAACCCACCTTTCCCAATTTATACAACCATTCATATTCTGCATAACTACTCCACTGTTCTTTGTATCCCTGTGCGCCGCCGGTTATTAGAACCTTCTTAGCCACCATTCTTCACCTTATTAGTACCAAAATAAAACAATTCGCCGCATGAAGATGTGTGCCAGCGTCAATCCAACAGCCTTTTAAAAAATCATAGCTTAAATGCTTCTTAATATACATTTTTTATTCACGCCTGAAATTTCCAGTTCTCCCCGTTCCGATACGGTTGTATTAGCAATATATTCGAAAACTGAGGAACCATACATATATATTCCGACAACACAAAAATTGGATTTGTGATGAACAGGATTTTCCTCAATAGAGATAATGCTTTTATTATCTGTACCTATATAAGCGATGCCATATCGTTCCGGATCTATTACATGCTTAAGTAATACTTTTGCACCTTTTTCCTGCTTGCGAAAACATTCAAGGTACGGAACCAACGAATCTTCGAATAAATTGTCTCCAAGAATAACAATAAATTTCTCTCAAAACATGTCATGATAAACGCCATTTTTTACCCACAATATTTCAGTAATTTCCGCCTCTTTTAAAAAGAACCCACTTTTGAAACCCAGTAGAGCTATATATTCGCCAAGGTAAGTTTTTGTACCAATAGAAAAAACCCTCTGGTACGAGGGTTTTTTTCATACTATAAGTATTTAATTCTTTAATACTAGAAATCTGGAAAAATATAAAAAGAGAACTCGTTATTTTTAATATATCCGAACTCCGTTTTTTTAGTTTCTCGTCAGTTTCAAATCTATATGGATGGGGCCTGGAAATGCCACTACTTCTTCGACAGTGGTTGGCTCCAGAACTCCGGTATGAGCAACCTTATAAAAATTGAATCCCCGATCAGCGAACTTTTGCAGGCTAACTTTTGGATCATGGCCAACCCAGAGAGTCGGTGCGTACTCTAAAAAGATTTGAATGTTATCACTTTCATCTACAATTTTTATGACATCATCCATGATAAGAGGCTCGGATCCATCAATATCAATCTTCATCACATCAACTTGTTGTGGTGGGAAATATTCTGAAAAAACAACTGTTTTCATTTTCACCTCTTTTTGATACTGAGATCCCGGGTTGATGATGGTGGCCCCCCCGCCGTCCGGAACGTATAGAATAACTTCTTCGTTTTTGTTGGATAACCCTACTTGATGGATTGTAGCATGGTTGTAACCATTTATTAACAAACTTCTCCTTAAATTATCAAAGTGGGCAGGGTTAGCTTCAAAAGCATGCACTTCTCCGGTAGGACCAGTCAATAAACTTGCGAGAAGAGTATAGTAACCACAATGTGCTCCAATATCCAAAACTTTCATCCCTGGCTTAACAGTTTGAAAAAAGTTAGATGTAAGCCCATGCTCCCAAAAACCATGTAACATAATATGAGCCTGCACAATATCTCTTGGATCTAAATAAATTACAGGGGTATAGATTAATTTTGTTAAAATGGTGTTATCACCTATATAAATGATCGGTCTTTCCATAATATTGTTGCCTCCCTTGTTGCTATATGCTAGTTTTCGGACCCAGAAGTTTCTGAATAAAGTCATTTTTGTTGATCACTGATTAAATTTATAACAGTGGCATATCCTGAGCAGCCGGTAATGATCGATGCAACTTATGTTACTTATGATTACTGCTCGTTGATGTTTAAAAGCTCATCATAGAAATTTTTATTTGCCTGTCGCAACCGGTCAACATCATTAATTAGTTTTTTCAACTGTTTAATCATCGGATTCTCTTGTTCTGCGGATTGTTTAGAAGAATTTCCGCCAGATATGCTATGGTTTAGCATTAGGTACAGCAATAAATAAGTGACTATTCCACTATTGTCGAAATTTATTACCGTCTGTGCAGTAGGGATGCTGATAGAGTCTTTGTTGGCATTTTCCATATATTGCTTAAGCAACGCTTCAATGAGTTTCCTTATTTCTTCATGGTCTGAAGAAAACAAAATATCCCTCCTCTTAGAAGCTTATATTTATCGAATTCAAAGACGGCATCCCTTCGTTTATATCCCTCACGTAAACATGTCCTTCCACATTTATGTAGCCGCTGGCTTCATTTTGAAAACGGATCTGAAAGTTGGAAAAAGACAAGGTCTGGTCGGGATCAATTTGTTCTGCCCCAGTGGGTGTAAACCAATATTCCATAGCTTCATTTTCGTTTTTATTCTCCACAAGCTTCCATTGGAAATTTTCGATCTTTATATGCTGAGTTGGCATGATGTATTTACCCGAAAAGTCAAATGCATGATCCGATTTTATTTTAAGTACGAATTTAGGATTATAGAGAGGGGATGGGGAGTGATTTATAATATTAAAGTTACCATATATTGTATGCTTTCCGTTTGCGTTGTTATCTAAAATAATGGAATAACTGAAAAAAGGCAAGAGCCGTTTTGCCGAAGATCTTTTTACTGATAATAATTCTCTGACCTTTGCCTTAAATGCTTCACTCTCGCCTTTCATGAGGTTTATCTTGCTTTCCAATTCATTAACCAGTTCGTTTATCATTAACACCACCTTTGCATAAAAAATAAAGAGAGGAAATCATCCTCTCTCTACATTATGCTATACCTTGATTACTCATTACTGTATTCATATTCATATTCGCATTCATCGCCAGGGAAGACGATATTGCACTGTTTCGGAATCTTTGGTGTTGGACACTGCTCCGTCAGGATATCTCTTGGTTGACAGAAGGCTGCAAATAACTCTACAGTTACATCCGCAACCGTTTGAATGCTCTGGCATACATTTAAAGTAAGGTCTACACCTAATAATTCATCCTTTTTATCGTCGCAATCCAACCTTACAGTACATTCACTATCGGCAAGTTTCACCATTAGTCGTGTCCCCTTTGGTGCACAAAGGAAGAGAGACTCCGACATTTCTATCGTGATTGGCTTGGATATTTCCACAAATGGAGTCTTGCCAATGATTCCGCTAAACTCAATAACAGCGCACAACTTCTTAGTGAAAGTAACTCGCTGCAGTTCAACCAGGTCTTTACCAATGATAAAAGGACGGTCGTCTCTCTCACCAATTTCCTCTACTTTGATCCCAGAATTGTAGCCTAGTGGATGACCGGTTTTAGGATCTACCAAAATACAACGCGTTTTTAAATTTCTTGCCTTGCATACATCGGTATCTAAATGGAGAGCATCTGCGGGAACGCATTTTGACATCGCAGACTGTAATATCACCCAATCATAAACTTTTTCAGTATTTATACACAAAAGTTCATCGTCATGCTCAGCAGGATTTTGCATATGATCTACTCCTTATCTTATTTTCGATATAGTACAAAATACGCTGGCATTCCCTTTGAGTGACATGTTTCTATTCAAAATCAGGAAAATGGGCTGTTATACCATACTACGCGAATAACTACTGTCACAGGCCCAAAAAAAAAACATACAATACATTATAAAATGAACTAACGGGGGAAAGGTGTATGTCCAAACAGCATGTGCAAGATGATATCGATAAATTGTTGTACCAATTAAAAACGTACAAAAAAATAATTAAAAGCTATCAGGAAAATGACACAACCCAGGAGTATTTAGATACTAGAAAAAAATTAGAAAGTGAAATGAAGGAAAGAGAACTTGACCAACAGAGATACAAAGAGTTAATGAAAAAGTTCAAATCCAATTCAGAAAAACTCAAGTCGACTGAAGAAAAATACGATGAATTAAAAGAAAAATTCGAACGTAAGATTGAGGCAAAAGAAAAAAAGTATGATGAATTAAAAGCAGCCTATGAAAACCAGAAAAAAGAATATCAACAGTTAAAGACTACTTTTGAACAGCAGAATAACGTTGTTCGCCGTCAACAGCAAATTGATACTGAAGAAGACAAGACGTCTTCAGCCGAACTACAAAGACAGAATACGGATGCGGAACAACGACCAAAAAAACATTTGCACACTCCGCTTGATCTAGTAAGGATGTCAAAACAAAATGAAATGCAAACCATTACTCCAAAGCGGGTAACCTTCAGGGACATTCAGCGCAATCTGCAACAAATAAAATGTAAATAAACAAATGAAGTTTAAATCAAATCAATTTACCATTCTGTGCATGAGAATTCGCTTCTTCAATAAATGGATGGCTGTATAGCGAAGTAAAGATTAAATTCATAACAATCCTCCAGCCATCTATTACATATTTCTATTGCAAAGAAAAAGCTACCCCCATGACAAAGGTAGCTTTTGATAAGGAGTATAAAACTGAGCATGAGCGAAACCTAGGCAGTTTATGACTGGATTATAGTCCCAGCGTAAAATTGCCATTAGCATAAGGAGCATCCCGAGACACCAGCGATGGATTCACAGTATGAACACTACAGTCCGCAAATCCAAATTGTTAGAATAAAACATTTGCATAGGACATTCTAGTGATGCCTTAAATAAATTCAATCACCGTCGTAGTGATCGTCTTTAATAAATTTGCAAATCAGCTTCTTCTTTCGTTTTGGATGTTTCTTTTTCGGTTTACATGGATAGTGATGATCTTTCTCCACATACAATTCGACATCGAAATGCTTCACGTAATAATGTTTCTTGTCATCATGTTTCTTATCATAGTATTTTTTATCGTAGTCGTCATATTCTTTTTTATCGTAATCATCATAGCCATCATAAGATTTCTTATCGTAGTCATCATAAGATTTCTTATCATAATCGTCATACTTATCATAATGTTTTTTATCGCAATCGCAATCATAATACTTATGATCGTCATAACACATATAAATTCACTTCCCCTTTTTTCATAAATTTAAGATATCCCTTGAATATTTCCACACCGACGAAAACACACAATCCTGAATGAAGTTGTTAGCTGCTTGGTTGTACATGAGTTTCGATTGTTGCCACTACTTACATTCAATCAGTGTCGTAATGATCATCTTTAACAAACTTGCAAATCAGCTTCTTTTTTCGTTTTGGATATTTCTTTTTCGGTTTGCAAGGATAGTCATGATCATGGTCAAAATATACTTCCAAGTCAAAATACTTTACGTCGTAGTGTTTCTTGTCGTAATCATAGTGGTGTTTTTTGTCGTAGTCGTCGTCGTCGTAGTCTTTCTTATCATGCTTATCATCTTCATACCACATATGCTTTCACCTCCCTGTTGTGTATACTTCAAGATACGCAGGAGGTGTACAAGCCGAAGCGGCTGTTATCACTAAGGAAATAGCTCATTTTTTAATTTAGGATTTCAAATAGATAAAATGTTTCTATATACGTTTAAACTCTTCACATTAACGTTTTTCTTCTGATAAATTCAATTAGTTTAATAATCAATAAAAATAGGTATTTGCAATCATGATGAATGCCGTTTCAGCCTGTACATCAACTGCGTACGGTAAAGTATACAAAACAGGAGGTGAAATCAAATGTGGTTTGATAAATATGAAGTATCCAGAAAGAAAAAATACAGTTGTCCATGTTCTGAAAAGCATTATGAAGATTGGGACGATGAATACGAATACGATGAAGACTATGATGAGGATTATGATGAACCGAAAAAGAAATGTTCAAAGCATAAACCAAAAAAGAAGAAATTGATTTGCAAATTTGTTAAAGATGATTATTACGATAGCTATTGATTGTATTAATGTGCCGTGTAGTCATGTTGGGTACTGGCAGGAATTCTGAACTATAAATTGGTGTTCACTTTTGGTACCTAAAAGCATTAACTTAATTGTCGAAAGTTTATGCTCATGCTCAGTTTTATAGTCTTTTAAGCTACCTTATTCAGAAAGGTAGCTTTATTTGCCGTTATATGTTATTGAGGATCATAACAAGCTGGCAAACGAGTCCTTGTTACATGAATGGCTTCACTGGTGATCTTTGCTGAATTAATAAGCAAGTTCATAAAATATAAAAATGGATGGAGGAATCGAAATTTATGATCATTTCCCTTCGATTCTCCCACCCATCCTGTCAGTGGCAGGCGGATCAATATCCCAGTCAATATTTTATATTTTTCAATTTTCAAGGTTACTTTGAATGTCTCTGAAAGTGATCTGCTTTGCTGTTTGCATCCCATTCTGTCGAGACATTCTGGTTAAATCCAGCGGAGTTCGCATCTGCTTTTTTGGCCATTTATCCTCAACCATATTGGGTCCGTCTGTTTCCGATGGAGCCGTAATTTCTTCCGTATCAATATGGTCCGGAAGGCTAACACCGGTTTTCTGCTGGTCAGAAGTTGCCTTAAACTGTTCATATTCTTGCTTCTGCATTTCATAGGATGCTTTGGTCTCCTCATATTCTTGTTTTTGCTTCTCATACATTGCTTTGATCTCTTCATGCTCTTGTTGCTTCTGTTCGTATGAGTGTGTTAACTCTTCGTATTTTTTCTCGTTCGCCTCGAGTTTCTCTGAGTTGGTTTGCAGCTGTTTCAATAATTTTTCATATCTCTTTTGTTCGAGCTGTCGCTCCTTCATTAAACTTGTTAATTTTTTTTTCATATCCAGATAATCCTGGGTTGCATCATTTTCCTGATAGCTTACAATTATTTTTTTGTACGTTTTTATTTGATGTAGCATCTTGTCGATCTCATCTTGATCATAGTGTTTGGACATATATCTTTCCCTCCGTTTAAACTTTTATAGAGTATTGTATGTTTTCAGTTTAGGGCCGTGACAAAAGTTATTAGTAAAGCATAGTATATCAGCCCATTTTCCTGATTTTGATTAGAAACATGTCACTCATAAGGAGAGGTTGCCATATTTTGTACTATATCGAAATTCAAATAGAAGTAAGGAGTTGATCATATGGAAAACTCTGCTGAGTATGACGATGAGCTTTTGTGTATAAATACCGTAAAAGTTTATGATTGGGTGATTTTACAGTCTGCAATATCAAAATGCGTGCCCGCGGATGCTCTCCATTTAGATACCGATGTATGCAAGGCAAGAAACTTAAAAACGCGTTGTATTTTGGTAGATCCTAAGACCGGTTATCCTCTAGCCTATAATTCTGAAATCAAGATAGAGGAAACTGGTAAGAGAGACGACCGTCCTTTCATCATTGACAAAGATCTGGTTGAGTTACAGAGGGTCACGTTTACCAAAAAGCTATGCCTAGTTATAGAGTTTAGCGGAATTATTGACAAAGTTCCTTTTGTAGAAGTATCGAAGCCGATCACGATAGAAATGTCGGAGTCTTTATTCCTATGTGCCCCCCGTGGAACAAGATTAGTTGTAAAACTTGCCGATAGTGATTGTACAGTAAGGTTAAATTCTGACGATGAAAAAGATGAGTTATTAAGTGTAGACCTCACCCTGAATGTTTGCCAGAGCATTCAATCGGTGACGGATGTAACGCTAGAGCTATATGCTGCATTCTGCCTGCCGAGAGATATCCTGACGGAACAGTGTCCAGCTCCAAAAATTCCGAAACAGTGCAACAGCGTCTTCCCGGGCGACGAATATGAATATGAATACCATACTGATTGATGAAGAGTAAAGCAGTAAAAAGAGAGGAATAGTTCCTCTCTTTTTCTATAAGTGAATGAATTTCATAAAGCAATCCTTTAATTGAAAAACGAACAGTTTTTAAAATTAAGATAGTTTTTTCGTTTCCTACGGCATTCTCTGTTTATTGAGACAACTTCATTCGTTTTTCGGTTTTACCTTAATACATTGTGAAAATTTACTCGAGTACAAAATTTGTTGCGAAATGGACACTGATCTTGGTACACAAGCTAATTACGAAAGTAAAACTTACATATAAGAAACATTCAGAGAATTACAAAACAAGGAAATTTGCCAGGTTAGATCCGGATGGCTCATCTCAGCAAACGAAACGAGGGTTAGAAGCTTTCTTATGATTCGACCACCAATGCATCATCAGGCCTTCGGACCAAACTCAGGCAGGCAGATATTAAGTTTAGAGAAAGAGTTGTGCGCGCAGTTGCATTCCAGGCATTATTACGGACTAAACGCAACAAAATTTATTTTTCTACAATCAGCGATTGTAACAGTACCTGTACTGCTGACGAATGTTGCGCAATGATTGCCTTTGCAAAAATTCGCATTAATAACAGGCAACGATACACCATTAAATCCTAATGTGACACCTGTTCCTGGAGCGGTCTTACGCAGTACATCGCAGGCGCATCCGTTTGAACTATAACAGCCCATTTTTCACACCTCCTATAACTTGTCCACCCTTGCTTTTATGCTCTTAACAGAAGGGATAATTTATAATATGAAAAAAATCTATAACTTGATTGGGTATTACACAAAAAAATCAGGCTGCAGCAGCCTGATGGATTAAAAAAAATATATATATATTTTCTTTATACGGTTGGAGGGAATGCAAATGCATCGATTCGAAAACAGTCGACAATAAATACAGCGCCTGATGGGGTAATGCCTGCTCCTGTTATCAGAGTAACACAATGATCATCCTTACAGAACTTAGCAAAAACATAAGGTCCCGAAGGCACGCCATCTATGGTTAGAAATACAGTTGTTCCCGGCGTTATACGACGAAACTCTTTACAGATGCAACTTTTAATTTTGCATTTGTCATCATCGTCTTTGCAGCCACAGTCATGATCTTTTTTATGGCCGCAATCTTTTTTGTGACCCCAGTCATCATCATGGAAATAGCTTTTTTTACCGTAACCCATGGTTATCCTCCTTTTATCGAAATTCCTGAGTATGTCAGGGTTAATTTATTATATTAATACGGATAAAATTGTGTATGGGCTAAAAACCTACCAGTTAAGAAAATGGTTTACTGTTCCAAGCCCGGTGTGATTTGATTCACCCCGAAGTACCTCTAAGCATGATATGCATTGAGTCTATTTTAGTTCATCGACTACAAGTCATTAAATAAATTGCAAATCTAGATATTACATATTCAGATGCCGATAAAATTAAAAAGACATAAGTACACCGGCATTAATTTTGGCCAAACACAGCCAATTCTTTGGTGCATATAATAAAACACTGCTGGCAATGACAACAAAGATTAGAATCTAACGAAAAATATGATTAGTTGATTTGCTAAGGAATTAAATGTTTTAACTTTTCGATACTTATAAACTTATAAGGGGAAAATACAAATCACAATCTATCTCACCACATCGTTGCCCGAATTATCGCTATTTCCCCACTGAAAATATTTTAGAAAGTGGATGAAAGATGAAAATTATTTTACTATCTGGAGGATCAGGACAAAGACTATGGCCGTTATCAAATGGTTCAAGGTCTAAACAGTTTTTGAAGATGATGTTTAATGACAACGGAGTAGAAGAATCAATGATCCAGCGAATATGGCGGCAATTACAACAGGCTGGTTTAACGGAATCATCTTATATTGCCACGGGTAAGTCGCAAACAGATTTTATTCAAAGCCAAATTGAGAATATTCCTCCTCTTATCATTGAACCTGACCGCAGAGATACGTTTCCCGCGATAGCATTAGCTGCAGCTTACCTTCATTCCATTGAAAAACTAAGCTTAGACGAAATTGTATGTGTACTACCTGTCGATGCTTATGTCGAAGATTCATTTCTTGAGGCCATAAAGAAGTTTGGTCATGCATTAACAGATTCAAATGCTTCTCTCGCTCTTCTCGGCGTAAAACCCACCTTCCCTTCCGATCAGTATGGTTACATTGTTCCTGCACCGAATCATGAATCGCTATGTAACACCGGAACTTATGATGAGGTCGACTTTTTTATTGAAAAACCTGACCGTGATACAGCAAAAAAACTAATTAAGCAGGGAGCTTATTGGAACTGCGGTGTATTTGCCTTCAAGCTGGGATATTTGATCCAGTACCTGGCCGATAATGGAATTCCCTGCAATTTCGAACAACTAATTAGTCAGTATTCTGATATTCCAAAAAATAGTTTTGATTACGAAGTAGTGGAAAAAACGAATCACATTGTTGTCGTCCCGTATAAGGGAAAGTGGCGGGACTTGGGAACATGGAATACGATAACAGGCATTATGAATACGGATACGGTAGGAAAAGGAGTTATTGACAACAATTCAATAAACACTCATTTAATAAATGAACTCGATCTTCCTGTCGTTGTTGCGGGTATTTCCAATAGTGTAATAGTAGCAAGTTCAGATGGTATACTTGTTGCGGATAAAGCTGCTTCCGGTCGGATAAAAGAGTTAACTAAAGACTTTTGTCAGCGTCCCATGTATGAAGAGAAGCATTGGGGTCATTATCGAGTTTTAGATTTTCATAAACTGAGAAATGGCGCAGAAGTTCTAACAAAAAAAATAAGTATCTTCCAGGGAAAAAACCTCAGCTACCAGCTACATTTGAAGCGACAGGAAATCTGGACGATAACAGAAGGTGAAGGGGAATGTATCTTAGATGGACAGTTAACACACATGAAGCCTGGAACTGTGATTACGATTCCTGCTTGCACTAAACACGCGCTTAAAGCCATCACTGAATTACAATTCATTGAGGTGCAAATGGGCAGTGAACTAAGCGAAGCGGACATCATTCGTTTTCCAATGGAATGGTCAGAAATTGAAACAGAATAATGGTTAATCTGACCAGATGCGCCTATCAATCTTGGTATTTTTAACCTGTGTGAACGAAGGGGGTTGACCCAAGCGAAACGAATAATCACCTTGGGTGAACCCCTTTTCTTCATTTCCTGTAAGTGTCAAGCTGTGGTCCATTGACGAGACAGGAAGGAGTGTTTCCTGCTAACGCCTCAAGTAAATTATCAGCAGCAAGATTAGCCATTTTCATTCTTGTTTTAATGCTGGCACTCCCAATATGGGGCAGAGCAACAACATTCGCAAGTGACAGGAGCGGATGGTCCAGGTCGACCGGCTCCTCTGTAAACACATCAAGTCCCGCCCCCCATATCTGGCCATCTTTTAGAGCTTCGTATAGGGCCGTTTCATTGACAATTCCACCTCTCGCTGTATTTATAACAATCGCGGTTTTCTTCATCAATTGCAATTGCTCCTTACCGATTAAATTGACCGTTTCAGGAGTATACGGGGTCATGATGCAGATAAAATCGGAAACTTTCAGCAGTTCATTGAGCTCCGTATATCTGATCCCAAGCTCTTTCTCGGCATGCGGTTTTCTGCTTCGATTATAGTATAGGATATTCATATCAAAGCCCTTCGCCCGTTTTGCAACTGCTTCACCGATTCGCCCCAGTCCAACAATTCCTATAGTTGCCCCGTAAATATCCTGCCCTGTTAATAGCATCGGAGACCATGTGTCCCACTTCCCCTCACGAAGGTAATTCGAGGATTCGACCACTCTTCTTGCGGTAGCCATTAGAAGCGCGAAGGTCAAATCAGCTGTTGTTTCCGTTAAGACCCCAGGGGTATTGGTAACACGAATCCCGCGTTTTGAAGCAGCTTCCACATCAATATTGTTATAGCCAACTGCCATATTGCTGATGACCTTTAAGTTTTCTGCAATCTGTAACAGGTCTTCATCAATCGATTCCGTTATTAAGCACAAAAGCCCGTCTGCCATCGAAATTTCTTTTTTCAAC
This sequence comes from Bacillus sp. V33-4, assembly GCF_002860225.1. Lineage (NCBI taxonomy): Bacteria > Bacillati > Bacillota > Bacilli > Caryophanales > Bacillaceae > Bacillus > Bacillus sp. V33-4. Next base: position 48,842 of record NZ_PGVC01000054.1, on the reverse strand, counting down.
ACTTCACGGGGTACCGGCACGTTTTCTTTTGCCCACATTCGAACCTCGTATGAAATTTGCAGTTTGGATATAATTTGTTCGGGCAGCTTTCTAGTTACATATATTTTGGCTGTCACCTGCAACATCCACCTTTCTATCAAAAAAACTTTCCCAATACACCGAATGATCAGGTTATCTTAGCAGGAGAACAATTGCCAAGATGGCTGTACGTCATCCATTTCAACGATAACAATGTAATTCTCTATTACTAGCGGAAAACCTGCTTCCAAACAAAAAGAAGTGAATTGTAGATTTACGATTAAGCAAAACAAAGTTTTTTTAAAATAAAAAACTCCCCGCACTGGAGGAGTTCATGGTTTTATAGTGTTAGTGCGTCGCGCGTCCTTTAATCACTTTGTAGATAATAACGATTGCGGCAACTACAAGCAGAATGTGAATAAGCCCGCCAGCAATGTCAAAAATCAATCCAAGGACCCAAAGTGCAATTAAAACACCGATAATCATACCAATCACGATCAGTCACCCTTTCTATTTAAATCATCCATATTGTAAGATTACCCTAAATAGTAAGTCGCCAAACAGGAGCCATTCCATTGAATGTGTGCTCATTGCATGAATCGGCATAGAAGGCTGTTGACCTTTTCAGGCTTGAGCCATGGAAAATAGCCTCGAGCTATACCACTATATAAACAGCGAGACCGATAAGTGATAGCAATATTACCACTACATAAATCATCGTCAGATTAACTGTATTTCTTTTTGAAGAAGATGAATACTCTTGATCACTTTTTCCGGTTAGCAGCAATGTCGAGATAATCGCTATAATGATAATAATGATAACTAATACTATTGCAAAAGTCATGTCTTCCCCCCATGAATCTTCTTTACTACAATAATAATTAGATACTTACCAATAGTAAACCTTTTTGATGAAACACAACTATTCAAAGAATCTTGTTGAAAAAAATCACAGCAAACACTTAAAACCCCTCTACTTGAGAAGAGGAGTTGTTATATTGTGATATAGTCACAGAGCATCTTTCCAATTTGAACGGTTAAATTTCTTCCAGTTAGCTGATTTTCCAGGCCGTCGGTCAATACTGCCGCATAAGCTTTCTTTCCTTTATAGGAAATAATCGTACAGTCATGCTCAAGTCTGGGATCTGCTTCAATCATAACACTGACCCGCGCATCACATTCGTTTAACAGCGATCTTACTCGATTAGCAAAATCAAAGAAATCCATTGCCCTTACCTCGATGCGGCAACTTGCCTGGGGGCAGGTTTCCCTGTTATCTGCTTGTTGTATAAATGGCAAGCCACAAAGTGATTGGCCTCAATTTCTTGCCATTCAGGTTTCAATTCCGCACAAACCTGCATCGCATAAGCGCATCTAGTTCGGAACACACAGCCGCTCGGCGGATTGATTGGACTTGGGAGCTCTCCTTGCAAAATAATGCGTTCCCGCTGATCTTCGATATCCGGATCGGGAATCGGAATTGCCGATAACAATGCTTGTGTATAGGGATGGAGCGGTTTTTCGTATAATTGGCTGCTTGCTGTCAGCTCTACGAGGTTTCCTAAATACATGACGGCAATCCGATCACTGATTTGTTTGACCATCGAAAGGTCATGGGCAATAAATAAAAAGGTCAGCCCCTTTTCCTTTTGCAGCCTTTTCAACAGGTTCACAACCTGGGCCTGTACGGAGACATCAAGAGCAGAAATCGGTTCGTCAGCAATAATGAATTCCGGATCAAGGGCAAGCGCGCGGGCAATCCCAATTCGTTGGCGCTGGCCGCCGCTGAACTCGTGCGGATAGCGGTTTGCATGGTCCCTGTTCAAGCCAACATCTTCTAACAATTGGTACACCTTCATCAGCTTCTCTTGTTTATTACGGTGTAAGCCGTGCACCTCCATCGGCTCGGAAATAATCTCCCTGACCGTCGAACGCGGATTTAATGATGCGTATGGATCCTGGAAAATCATCTGCATTTTACGATGAAACGCAAACTTCTCCTTTTCATTTAAGGTATGGACGTTTTTCCCATCGTATTTGACCTCTCCGCCGCTAACATCATAAAGGCCGATAATCGTTCTTCCAGCCGTCGATTTTCCGCATCCCGATTCGCCAACAATTCCGAATGTTTCTCCTTTATAAATTTGGAAAGAAACATCGTCTACAGCTTTTAAAGTTTCCCCTCTGCCAAGGTAAAAATATTTCTTTAATCGATTTACTTCCAGCAAAGCTTTTTCAATCATGCTTACTCCTCCCTCTCCTGCCAGTAACGCCGTGCTGCACATAGCTCTTTTTCATATATGGTACCGGCAATAGGGATAATTTCTATTTCTTTTCCCGTTTTCGGTGAGTGCAGCAGTTGTCCATTGCCATAATAAATGCCGACATGGTGGATATGCCCTTTTCCTTCCTGGTAGGCAAAAAACAATAAATCACCCGGCTCGATTGCTGACAAACTTATCTCTTTTCCTGTTTCCGCCTGGTATGATGCATCACGCGGAATGATTGCGCCAATCGCTTTGCACATCGAATAGCTGAAACCTGAACAATCATAACCGTAACTGCTCAATCCTCCCCACAAATAAGGGAGGCCAACAAACTTTTCACCTGCTCTGACAAGATCTGTCCCGGTTCCTTTCGGAATATGTTGATAAGACTCGTAGATCGCAGTATCTTCATGTTTCAACAACGCGCTGCCAAGAGGAGATTTTACTTTCAGAGTATCACGGGAATTTTCTTGAACAGGAAGAATCGTTTGATAGCTTAATACTAGTTCAAAGTCAGAGTTAACCGGCCTGAGCACGGCTTGTTTACTTGTAATGACAGCAACCTCACTGTCAGTTATATTCCAATCTCCATACTCAGTTAGTTGTGTTATCGGTATCCAGCCCGGATAACCGTCCTTATTTTTCAAGGCAGGCTGGCCAGGAACAATGACTTCAGCCCAGTGCCCGTTTGTTCCAGTAACGATGACCTCTTCCCCAAATAATACCTGTGTCTGCAAAAGATTCGAACTGCATAATTCCAGCCGGGTGTCATACGTAAGCCCGTTGAGCCATGATCCAAGATCTACAGGGTTTGTAGTAACAGCTTCGTCAATCGGCCTTGCTGAATCGTACGAGGTCCAAACATTTGCAACAGATACATTAACGATCCGCTTTGTTTGATCCGCCATTATAACTCCTCCTTAATTTACCAGGACATTACGAATGCCCAGGCCAGGTTCTTTTGAAAAAGTAATTTTATTTATGTTGTATACAATGCCGCCTTCAACGATATCTTTAGCAAGCATCAGCGGTGCATCAAAATCCAAACGGGTAATATTGGCTTTGCTGGCGGCAAAATGAGCGGCAGCACTTATGCCGATCCGTGTTTCAATCATACTTCCGACCATGCATTCAATTCCGCAAACTTCTGCCAATTGATTGATGATCTGCGCCTTATAAATTCCGCCCGCTTTCATCAGCTTAATATTGAGCAAATCAGCACTTCTTGTTTTGATAACTTCGAACGCCTGCCTTGGCGAAAAAACACTTTCGTCGGCCATAATCGGCGTATCGGCGGTATCAGTTACTTGTTTTAACCCGGCGATATCTACTGCTTTTACAGGCTGCTAAGTAGCTCAACACAAGTAACCTTGACGACGATTGTTTCAGCTGTTTCCACCGTGCGCAACGCTGTTTTAAATGGCTTCACAAGCGGTACTGCTGCGCGATAAGTTTGCAAATGTTCTATTTTCATAACGAACCCCCTTACTGGATTCCACTCTCGATTGACAGTTTTTTTTGATCTGCATCCATGTGGGCCGTACACCCAAGTGGAAGCGATAGATTAGGGGAGCAGTGTCCGATCATAAATCCTGACAATGCCGGTTTACCTGCGGCCGCGATATAATGATTGACTACCTCTTCGAGAGTCAGCGAATCTTCTCTCTCGGGAAGGCAATTTTTAAAATCTCCGACTATAAAGCCTGCGGCATCATCCAGTTTTCCAGCCATCTTGAGCTGGTTCAGCATTCTGTCTATCGAGCGCGGTTCTTCATTTATATCCTCGATCAGCAAAAGCTTACCCTTTGTATCAACTTCAAAAGGAGTTCCCATTGTGCTGGTAAGCAGGGATAAATTACCGCCAACAAGTGGGCCGCGTGCACTTCCGGCAACGAGCGTTTTGAGGCGCGAATGCTGCTCCGAATAGTTCAATAGTTCAGGTTGAAACAACTGGCGAAATAGCTCTCTCGATACCGGATGCGAATCATCATTACCAATATCGGATGCAAGCATTGGACCATGAAAGGTTACGAGCCCTGTGAGCTGGTGTATGGCGGCATGTAAAAAAGTAATATCACTGTAACCCCAAAAAACCTTAGGATTATCCGAAATGATTTGATAATTGATTTGGTCTGCAATTCGGGCTGTTCCGTAGCCGCCGCATGCACAAAAGACTGCTTTTACCTGCTGATCCGCAAACATCGCATGCAAATCTTCCAATCTATCATGATCTGATCCTGCAAGATAGCCGTTCCTTTTAAATAAGTGCTTACCTAGCTTAATGGTCAATCCAAGCTCTTCAAGGAAGGAAAGGCCCCGCCGTAAATTTTCCTCGTTCGGAGGGCTGGCCGGAGCAATGACACCAACGGTATCTCCTTTGTCCAGTCGCTTTGGTTTAATGATCATATTCGCCTCCAGCTACTTTTTTATAAAAGGGGTGTTCCTGTGAACACCCCTTTTATGAGATTTGTGCCTATTTCTTATCCGCCCATTTTAACTCCAGATAACCAACCGGATGGCGGACGATTCCCGTGACCGCATCGTTTTGAAGATGTGGCTGGTTATAGAAGTGAACCGTGAAGATTGGTGCTTCATCCATCAACATCTTCTCAGCTTCGTACATGAGCTCAAAGCGCTTTTCTTCATCTGATTCTTTTTTGGCGTCCTGAATCAACTGATCATATTTTTCATTTCTCCATCCCGTCCTGTTCATCGAATGTCCGGTTTGGAAGTTTTCAAGGAAATTGATTGGATCCGCATAGTCGGCAAGGAACGAACTTCTGGACAGCTGGAATTTTAGTGCTGACTGCTGCTCTGCAAACACGCTTGATTCCATATTCGCCAACTTGACATCTACCCCGAGATTTTCTTTAAACATTTGCTGGAGTGCTTCGGCAATCTTTTGGTGAATATCATTAGTGTTATACGTTAAGGTGACTTCAGGAAGAGTGCCATATCCCTCTTCTTCCATTCCTTTTGCGAGAAGCTCTTTCGCTTCTTCAATATTGGTCTTCATTAGGTCGCCATTCACCTTGCGGAAGTCTGCCCCGGACGGATCTTTAAATCCAGGCGATACGAAGCCATAGGCCGGTTTCTCTTTATTCTTCGTTACAAAATCCACGATTTTCTTTTGATCAACGGCGAGTGCAAAGGCTTTGCGGATATTTTTATTTTGAAAAGGCTCGAGCCCAACATTGAAGCGGTAGAAATAACCTCCTGCCTGGTCGTCCACCTTCACTTTATTTTCTGCATACAGCTTTTCACTTAAATCAGGCGGAACATCAGAAGTATCCAATTCTCCGGTTTGGAACATTTGATACTCAGTATTTGTATCATTGACCATTGCCCAATGTACTTTGTCTAATTTAACATTGTCAGCATCCCAATACTGGTCATTTTTCTTCATCAGGAAGTAGTTATCATGCTGCCACTCGGCAAGTGTAAAAGGACCGTTTCCTACGAATGATTCCGCTTCTGAAAACCATTCAGGATTTTCGGTGGCCACCTTTTCATTAACAGGGAAAAACGCCGGGTTTGTTATCACGCTTAAAAAATAGGCTTGCGGACTTGTTAATGTAACCTCCAAGGTTTTTTCATCAACTGCTTTGACCATCACATCATCAGCAGTACCTTCTCCATTATTGAAAGCCTCACCGCCTTCAATAAAATAGCCTAAAAAGGCAGCCTGTGAACCCGTTTCAGGGTCTAAGAGCCGCTTCCAGGCAAACACGAAATCACCTGCCGTAACATTATCGCCGTTTGACCATTTTGCATTTTCCCGGATATGGAACGTGTACGTTTTTCGATCGTCTGAAACTTCCCAGCTTTCAGCTGTCGCTTCCTCCGGCTCATGATCAGGGCTTAACCGGGTTAATCCTTCCAGTAAATTATTCAAGGAATTCCATGAAACGGCGTTAAAGCCGATCGGCGGGTCAAAAGATGTTGGCTCCTCTGCGTTGTTCATGTATAATACTTTTTCATTCGCTTTCTTGCTACTTTCGCCGTCTTTCTTTTCGCCTGGACCCTCGCCGGCATTTTCATTGGCCGTACACGCTGTCAAAACAAGCAACAGCAATCCCGTCAAAAACAACTTTAAACATGATTTCATCAAGCCTGCCCCCTTCAGTTTTGTTTATATTAACTGCTTGAGAAATCCCTATATACATAGAGATTCCGTACAGACAATACCGTCTTCGCGTTTCTCTATCTGGCAGACGTGAGCAACTTCCGCGCGCGCTCATCCTGGAGCCAGCAATCAACTTGATGTTCCCTGTTTAACCGGGTTTGAAATGGATATACTTTGTCACACACTTCCATCGCATAATCACAGCGCGCCGCAAATGGACAGCCCGCAGGTGGTGAGAATAAATCCGGCGGTGAACCGGGAATCGGAATTAAATCGGCTCCTGCCTGATCAAGACGTGGGACCGAATTTAATAATCCCTTCGTATACGGATGCTGGGGATTATAGAAAATGTTTCTCCTTGTACCTGCTTCGACGATTTTCCCTGCATACATGACTGCAATCCTGTCAGCAACCTGGGCAACGACTCCAAGGTCATGGGTGATTAAGATAATCGAAACTCCCGTCTTTTGTTGGATATCTTTAAACAGTTCAAGGATTTGTGCCTGTATCGTTACGTCTAAAGCCGTTGTCGGTTCATCTGCAATTAATACCTTAGGCTGACAGACAAGTGCCATCGCAATCATGATCCGCTGCCTCATTCCGCCGCTGAATTGGTGGGGATACTGCTTAAGCCGCACGTGGGGGCTTGGAATGCCCACCAGGTCCATCATCTCCAGAGCCGTTTTTTTCGCCGCAACAGTTGAGACGTTGTTATGGCGGATAATACCCTCCATGATTTGGTCGCCAATTGTCAGTGTCGGATTAAGAGCTGTCATTGGGTCCTGAAAGATCATCGATATATCCGCACCGCGAATATTTCTCATTTGCGGCTCCTTCATTTTAGTTAAATCTTGTCTTTTGAAGAGGATTGAACCGGCCGTGATTTTTCCGGGAGGGATTGGAATCAAGCGCATAATGCTTTGCGCCGTTACGCTTTTTCCACAACCCGATTCGCCGACGATTGCAAGCGTTTCGCCTTTATGGAGGTCAAAAGTAACGCCTCTTACTGCTTTAACTGTGCCGCCATATGTAGTGAAAGTGACGTGGAGGTCTTTTACCTCAAGTACATTTTCCATACCTTTACCTCCTCAACCTTGGATCAAGGGCATCCTGCAATCCATCACCCAACACATTAAATGCAAACATCGTTAAGGAAATGAAAAAGGCCGGGAAAAATAGCCGCCACCAATGACCGGAAAGAATCGTCGACAAACCGTTATCCGCCATTACTCCCCAACTGGCATGTGGTGCCTGGATGCCCAATCCGAGAAAGCTTAAGAAAGCTTCAGCAAAAATAGCCGATGGAACGGTTAACGTCATTTGCACGATAATCGGGCCCATTGTATTAGGGAGAAGATTCTTGCGGATAATCCTTGGTGTCTTTGTCCCAAAAGTTTTAGAAGCTAAAATGAATTCATAATTTTTGATTTGCAGCACCTGCCCCCTGACAATTCTCGCCATGCCGATCCACCCCGTCACAGTTAAAGCAACAATGATCGTCGATAAACCAGGACCCATTACCACCATTAAAAGGATCACAACCAATAAATACGGGAGACCATATAAAATTTCGATAACCCGCATCATTACTTGGTCCGTTCTGCCGCCTTTATAGCCGGCAATGCCCCCATATATAACGCCTACCACAAAATCAATCAACGCGGCAACTACCCCGACAAATAAAGAGATTCTTGCCCCATACCATGTTCTTGTAAAAACGTCGCGGCCAAGTTCGTCAGTTCCAAACCAATAAGTAGAGGAGGGGGGAAGATTTTGCTGGCTAAGATCATTGTCAATGCTATGCGGTGAAATCGCCGGGCCGAAAATGGACATAAAGGTTATAAGCACTAAAAAGAATAACCCGCTCATCGCCAGCTTATTTTTGCGCAGTCGGCGCCATGCGTCCTGCCAATACGATTGGCTCGGCCTTGTAACCGCTTCTGCCTCTTTTTCATTCTTCACTTTTCGTACAAACCATTCGTCAGGGACTTGTGGCGAGATATTCGGTTCATGTTGTTTACGAAGCTCCACTATCTTCCCTCCTTTTTATGCAGCTTAATGCGCGGATCCAAAACGCCATACGCCAGGTCAACGAGAAAAAGCATGAATATTAAAATCGCACTGTAAAACACGGTTGTACCCATAATAACCGGATAATCCCGATTTCCGATGCTTTCAATAAAATATTTGCCCATTCCCGGTATCGCGAATATCTTTTCAATAACAAAGGTACCGGTTAGAATGCTTGCAGCAAGCGATCCAAGCACGGTCACGACAGGAAGAAGAGCATTTCTCAATGCATGCTTTATGACAATTTTGACAGGAGAAAGGCCTTTTGCCCGGGCTGTGCGGATGTAATCCTGGGTCAACACCTCAAGCATGCTTGAGCGTGTTAACCTTGCAATCAGTGCCATCGGCCCTGTTGCAAGTGCCAGCGTCGGTAAAATCATATGCCGAATGCTTGACCAGGTTGCCACCGGCAGGATTCCCCAATTTACGGCCACTTGCTGGATTAACAGCGTCGCCATCACAAAGTTTGGAACTGAAATTCCAAATACAGCAATCGTCATCGCTGCATAATCGATAATACCGTTATGGCGAAGAGCCGCTACAATTCCAAGGCTGATGCCGGAAACAATGGAAACAATCAGAGTCACCATGCCCAACTCAAAGGAGACCGGGAATCCTCTCCCGAGCAGTTCATTCACTGTCTGTGATGAATGACTAATCGAAGGCCCAAAGTCAAAGGTGATCAGAGCTTTTAAATACATCAAATACTGAACCGGAAGCGATTCATCGAGGTGATAATGCGCCGCAAGATTCCGCTGGATCGCTTCATTTGTCGTCCGCTCATCGGTGAAAGGAGAGCCAGGGATCGCATGCATCAGGAAGAAGGTTAATGTAATAATGACCCATAAGGTAACAAGCATGGAAAGCAGTCTTTTTAGAAGATATGTATGCATCGTTTCACACTTCCTAACAGAATGTGGTTCTCATCGCTAATTCAGTCATGACAAGCATCGCTTGGTAGGCTTCGAGAATGTTCTTTGCTTGAAAACGGACAATCGTAGTACCTTCCTCGATTTCGGTTCCAGGCATCAGGTTTGCCCATTCTGCCTGTCCGTAATTGGCAAATTCAATTCGCAACAGGGGATTTTCCGGCGGAGTCAGCGGCTTCACTTTATCTTTGTTTTCCAATGCAAAAACCGTTTTTTCCTGAAGCAGCTCACCTGCTTTTTCCGGTGTTAATGTAAGCGCTGCAGAGCGAGAAATCTGCTGTTTCACCGCTGCAGTCGTTACATTTGGAATCAATTCTTCTGCTTCAAGCGCAGCCCGGTCATCACCTGCAACAAGCAGCACTGGTACGCCAAAATAGCCGGCCACGTATGCATTAAAGCCCAGTTCTCCGATTGCGATGTCATTTATGTACATATGGCGAACTCCAAAGATCATCGAGTGGGACATCACTCCTTTCAACGAAGCTCTTGCATGGTAGCCGACAAACATAGCTCCCGTATAGGTGTCGTCCAATCCTTGGACCATTGAAAACGGCTTTACATCTCCGCTGATTAACTGAGTGTCGCGGTGCAGCTTTTCTACTAAAAGATTATTCATTTTTGAATGGCTGTCGTTTACAATGACTTCCGAGCAGCCGTTGTTAAATGCTGTGGTGATCACATGATTCGCCTCGGCGGTCATAATCTCGCGCCCGCGCCCATAATTGTGTTTGGAAGAATCGACATGTGTATGGTCAACTAGACCAGAAATACCCTCCATATCAACAGATACATATAGTTTCATTCTTTTTGCCTCCTTTCAGCTTGAATTATAATTATCTTAATATTATAAATTATAAAACTACTTTAAGCAATTCTTTCGACAATAAAAATAGCGTTGGCGATTGATAGCTTTTCAGAGTTATTTTTTGAATGATTGCTTTGTTTAGCAGTCTATTTCCCTATCCACTTATCATTTGGGTGATTCTTTTTCATGCTTGTCTTCTTTGTCAAAAAAAAACACGGTCGATACCCCGCGTTAAAAAAAGCAAAAATTTTTTTATGATGTTTTCTGATTATACGGTTTTGTTCCATGGATTTAGGATTTTGCAGTCATCTTTCCGCATCAGTCAAAAAATTCCCGATAAAGCGCCTGAACTGCCCGTGCTTCTTCTGCTTCTTTTACACCAAACATCATGCTTACTTCTGATGAGCCCTGGTTAATCATCTCGATATTGATGCCCGCTCTGGCTAGTGCCGTCGATGCCCTCGCCATCGTCCCCACATTATGGCGCATTCCTTCCCCGACGATCATCACTAGTGCCAGATTGCGTTCAATCTTTACTTCATCAGCATGGAGCTCTTCGTAGATTCGGTCGATGATTTGCTGTTCGAGTTCTTCATTGATTTGCGACTGCCTGATGATAATTGATATGTCGTCAATACCCGAAGGCGTATGTTCATATGATAATCCCAATTCAACTAAAATTTGCAGAAGCGTTCGACCGAAGCCGACCTCCCGGTTCATTAAGTATTTGCTTACATAAACGCTGCAAAAACCTTGATCACTGGCAATACCAATTACCGGGCCATTGACGGCTTTTCGTTCGTTCATTACCTTTGTTCCCGGTGCATTTGGATTGTTCGTATTTTTAATATGAACTGGAATTCCCGCCTTAAAAGCAGGGATCAGCGCTTCATCATGAAATACGGAAAATCCAGCATATGAAAGCTCCCGCATTTCCCTGTAGGTGAGTTCCTTGATTTCTTTAGGATCATCAACAACATTCGGATTCACTGAATAGACGGCATCGACGTCAGTGAAATTTTCGTATAAGGAAGCCTTTATCCCGTTTGCAAGAATTGCGCCGGTAATATCCGAGCCGCTGCGTGAAAAAGTCAGGACCTTTCCATTCTCTGTGTAGCCAAAAAAGCCTGGGACGATTAAAATTCCCGATCGACTGCGCAGGGAAAAAAGATGATCGTATGCCTCAGGCAAAATCCGTGCGTTCCCGGGCTCATCCGTTACGATCATTCCGGCTTCACCGGGATTCACATAATGTGCTTCGACTCCCTGAGCTTGAAAATAGGCAGCAATGAGTTTGGCCAGATTATCTTCGCCACTTGCTTTTACCGCATCAAGGTAATGGTCTGGACTGCTTTTATCACCATTGATGACGTTAAGCAAATCGTCATGAATTCTTGAGATGATCCCCTCGGGCAGCTTTAGTTGTTTGGCAATCAAAATATATCGATCTAAAACACTATGAAATAAATCTCCTGCATCACCGAGCCGCAGCGCTCTGTCGGCACAGTCAATCAATAAATCGGTCACTTTCAAATCGTCAGGATTGCGTTTACCGGGTGCGGAAACGACGACCACCTTGCGCTCTGGATCGGAAACAATGATGCGAAAAACCTTTTCAATCTGCTCTCCCGAAGCAAGTGAGCTTCCGCCAAACTTCACAACCTTCATTGCACGACATCTCCTGCTCTTTTAAAAAATTTATCTTTATTATTACTCTAAAAGCAGCAAAGACGCAAGTAGTTTTTCCTTCTCATAAGTACAAATGTATTTTTAAGAAGGACTTTTTTAAACGATATGAACCAGAAAATTATCACACTGAAAATAGTAAATTTCATAATTGAATTAAAGGTTACGACTAACCTTTTTATATGTAGTAAAGTTCGCCTGGAATATATGTTACCCTGGCTTTAAAAAATTGCATAAAAAAAACCCCTTAATAAGGGCATGTCAATGGAACGGCACATTTTCCGATTGGCGTTGTCTTTGATTGTAATACCAAATTTTAATTTGGGTGAGGATCGCAAAGACGAAGAAAATATTCATAGCCCACACACTTGTAAAAGGGCCAAGGCCACCGTAATCAATCGTGTGATAATTTTTCAGCTCCATGACAATCATTGTTTCAATCATAAACAAGACAAATCCCAAGATGCTTGCAACTGCTAAGCGTAACATCCAATTCCTCCCTTTATTTCGAAAATTCTGTGACAATTTTATTGTAATTCAGATATTAGTCACTAAGCAACAATAATTGCTTGTTTTTTCTATAAAAATAGAAAAAAGCCAGCTTGCATGAACCAGCTGACTGTCTTATTTAGACACCCCGTTTATTTCCCCAAATATAGGTATGCAATTGCGGAAGTACCTTCACGTTCTTTAAATCCTGGTCGTTCATAACCTTATCGATTAATAGCTGATATTTCTCCAGCAGATTAAGGATTAACTTTCCATCATCTTTCGTTGTGGTATCCTCATTCCCGACCTGTAAAAAAAACGGAACTTCAGGGTAGCGGAAATGCAGGCTGCGTGCATAATCATAATCATCATCTGTAAAAACCACAACTTTCAAACTTATATTTTTGTTTGGCGGTCTTTGCTCAAGATTAGTGATGATCATATCAAGGGCACCAAAATCAGTGACCATTCCGGAACTTGGCGGTTTTGGAGATAACGTCAATTCATCAATCTCATAAAACCAGTCCTGCCATCTGCTCCCTTGCGTTTCAAGACAAACTTTTATTTGATTTTGTTGTAACAGCTCAATCAAGCTGCCCATGTTTTTCAGCAAAGCCGGATTGCCGCCCGAAATCGTCACAAACGAAAAGCCGTCTCCGCCGATCCTTCTTAACTCTGCCAAAATTTCTTCTGCACTCATTTGCTTAATCAGTTCTTTCCCAGTTCCATCCCATGTAAATGATGAGTCACACCAGGAGCAGGAATAATCACAGCCAGCAGCCCTCACAAACATCGTCTTTTGGCCGATCACCATTCCCTCACCTTGAATGGTCGGTCCGAACACCTCCATAACAGGAATTTTACTCAACTTCCATCCACTCCCTTCGCGCTTCGGCATAGCTGGTCGGAGTTTCATAAAGCCGGACAAATTCAACTCGTGCCCCATCATATTTTTGCTGTCTGTCCTGCCGCTTAAGAGCTTCTGCCATTTGTTCATAAATCCAGACAACGATGTTTTCAGCCGTCGTATTCATTGGCGGGAGCGTTTCGTTTAAATACTTATGGTCTAGATGAATTTCAATCTCGTTTTTCCAAATTTCCTTAATATCAGCAAAATCGATCAGCAAACCCCTATGATCAACGAATCCGCTCAGCCCGAAGATGACCTTGTATGTGTGGCCGTGCAGATTTTTACATTTCCCTTCATAACAATGCAAATGATGGGCAGCATCAAAGGTAAATTCCTTGCTGACAAGGACGCGTTTAGCATGGTATTTCAACTGGTCTCTGTTAATATCTTCATCGATCTTTTGGAGTTTATCGACAATCCGAAATCCGTACATTGTTTTTAAAACTCCTTCCGGTTTTTCATATATTCATCAAGGCCTTTTTGTCTCAGCTTGCATGCAGGACATTCCCCGCATCCAGAGGCAACCACGCCGTTATAGCAGGTTAATGTTTTTTCACGGACGAATTCAAATGCATTGAGCTCATCAGCCAGTTTCCATGTCTCGGCTTTATCGAGCCACATTAAGGGAGTGTGAATCACAAACTCGGCATTCATCGCCAGGTTCAGCGTTACATTAAGCGATTGTATGAACACATTCCGGCAATCAGGGTAACCGCTAAAGTCTGTTTCGCACACACCGGTAACAATATGCTTTGCGCCAATTTGCCTTGCTAAAACTCCGGCAAAAGACAGAAACAAGAGGTTTCTGCCCGGAACGAACGTTGATGGCAGTTCTCCTTCTGCCCCTTCTTCAACTTCAATTTCACTTCTAGTTAATGCATTTGGTGCTAATTGATTCAACAATGACATATCAAGAATATGGTGAGTGATCCCGAGTTCTTTCGTAATCTCTTTCGCACAATCAATTTCATTGCTATGTCGTTGATTGTAATCAAATGTAACAGCCTCCACTTCAGCAAACTGTTCCAGTGCCCAGAACAAGCAAGTCGTGCTGTCCTGGCCACCGCTAAAAACAATTACTGCTTTATCTTTTTTCACTTATTCATTCTCCTTAAATAGAAAAAACAGCACCACTAAGAAAGCAGTCCTGTTTCTCTTAGTTTTTTTAAGAGGGTAGCTAGAACCTCTACCGTATCATAACGGATTTTTATTTAGCTATTGCTATTCTAGCATAGTTTGAACTCAAATTGGAATGATAAAAGCGCAGAAGATCTAAGATTGAATGTTATTGCGAACATATTTTGAAAAAGTTAAGTACCACCATTATATTAAGTATGACTAATATATATTCTAATAAGATCGATTTTTGATAACATAAATTTCCTGGTAAATGTCGGAAATTTTTCGATCAAAATAATGGATATCTTCTTCTGTGCCATCAGTTCTTGTTGATTGTGTGTTTTCTCCGTTAAGTTTGTTCACATCCATTGTGAAACTTTCAAAGCTTAGCGTCTGTGTCATCGTGACGATGATGAGGTTGCCCGAGTTCATCAGTAGGAAGATATTATTATAACATTTCGCTCATTCGAAAGTTGCATTTTTTCATATAAAAGCCATCCATTACAAATCGGGAATAGCTATTGTTTGTAAAAAATGAGGACCAATTTTTATTTTTCGGGACTTACATAGCCCAATGCCTGCTGCAATCGTTGTTCAGCATCTGTGTCCAGTTTGAATTGCTGGTTCTCAAGCCGTTCTACCTGGGTGTCTAGAATATAGGCTCCAGCTAGCAGGGTAGTTGCTCCTAATGCTGCTAATACAGGTTTTAACGCGTAATCAATCATTAATAAGTGGCCAAATGTTCCTCCTAAAACGAGCGGCAGCACTGTCTTATCGACAAGCCCTTTTTGTGGGAGCAGATCGAGATACGTTTTTAAGACTCCTGTGAAGGAAGCTTTATAAACAGGAGTCAAAATAATAACGATTTCTGCCTCTTCTACCTTCGCGTTTGCCATGATAATATCAGGACTGTCATACTTCCCATAAATTAAATCGGCAGGCGGTAAATCGCGAACATTTATTGTATCAAAGGTAATCCCTTCAGAATTTAAATAGTTCTCTACAAAATCGGAAATACCATTAAGGCGGGAATTTTCTGATGTTCCTCCCGAAATAATCACTGCTTTTGCCATACTTTCCACACTCCAGCTGTTTTTTATCGAAGACTGTTGATGGATCGATCTAAGGATCCTTCTTGAATAGTACCGCGGTATATTTTTCAACATGAATATTAGCGGGTCTTCGATTCAATTTTTTTGCTCAGTTTCGTTCCTTCTATTTTCACCATTTTTTTTGCTGAATTGCAAGCGATTAGGATTATGAACGAATTTAGTCGATACTTTGATGTTAGCTTAATTAGATATAATGAATATTTGTTTACATAATAATATTATTGAATTCCAGATACTTATGTAGCAGTTTAAAGATGCATCACTAATCCAGGTGCCTGCCTTTTGAGCAGTTTGCGAAATGCACCGCCTGCATGCTGTTCTTTTTTATAAAATTTTAACATATGAATGTGAGTCCGCGATGAAAAAAACTGGCCACTAACTTGAAAAGAATATAATAAAAGCATACAGTTTTTCCTGTATGCCCGGGTCATCATCACTTATAAATCTTGACACGTTCTTCCAACGGTTGAAAATCCTTATCGCCTGCGGGTACTGTAACTGCACCAAATGGCATTTGCGCCGTGATTTCCAGGTCTCCGGAATGTTCCACTGTACGCGGACTTGGTCGTCGATCAACGGATTATAGTGCTGCAGTGATGCTCCCAATCCTTCAATGTCCAATGCCGTCCAGATCAATTCTTCCCTCTGAAATGTCGACGTTCTTGCTGATTCCATATATTGACCGTCGCTCTTTTACTGCTTCATAAAAATCTTTAGCCATGATTGCATCTCTCCATAATATGTTTTTCCACCTTTTAGTCTGGTCATGATTTCGCTGTTTATCCCTTGTTGTGAGGGTTCTTTTCACATTAAATAATTAACTTTTTTAAAACCAAAAAGCTCATTTAGTCAAACAGGGCTTTTATAAAATGAAATATGTTTGTTAAAATAATGAAGTCATGGGGAGGTTTTCATGTATAAAAAGTATGTTTTAGCATTTTTAACTACATTCACTTTTCTTTTCATTACCGGTTGTTCCGCAGAAAATTCCAATACTGACCATCCCGGAACGTTCGAGAATGCAGATCCCACAGAAAATGTCGGAACAGATCGTATATCGAAACGAGAACAAGTTGAAACTGAAGCAGCTCAGTCCGCTAGCAGTGCAAATAACAGTGGATTATTAGCTGTTGAGCTGCCCGAGCTGAAAGTCCATTACATAGATGTTGGCCAGGCTGATTCAACCCTATTGCAATTCTCTGACGGTAGCGAAGATTATACGATTCTGATAGATGCCGGCAATTTTAACCGCACTGATGTGATTCACTACTTGAAGTCACTTGGAGTAAACCAAATCGACATTGCGATCGGTACGCATCCTGATGCCGATCATATTGGGCAGCTTGATGACGTCGTAACCGGCTTCAAAGTTGGTGAGGTGTGGCTGTCAGGAAATACGAGCACTTCAGAAACCTACCAGCGACTGCTGGCTGCAATCGATTCATCCGGTGCAGATTATTATGAACCAAGAATGGGCGATCAATTCGAAATCGGACCGTTGAACGTCGAGGTTTTATATCCGAAAACCATTACCGGCAAGACGAATGAGGAATCTATCTCTTTAAGGCTGACCTATGGTGAAGTTCGCTTCGTATTTACAGGAGATGCAGCTGTTGAAAATGAACAGGAAATGCTCTCCAGTGGGATGGACTTATCAGCAGATATCCTTCATCTCGGGCACCATGGATCTTCCACTTCGACAAGCGCGGCGTTTGTAGATGCGGTCAATCCAAAACTGGCAATTTACAGTGCTGGAGATGACAATCCGTACGGGCATCCACACGAAGAAGTTGTCAATTTACTCAAAAATGCCGGGATTCAATTATATGGTACCGATATCCATGGAACGATAGTCGTTTCGACAACTGGCACTGATTATAAAATCAACACAAAAAAAGCGGGGATAGTCACAGAATCAACTGACTCTGGTGCCAATCCAGCAACAGAGACGGCAGCAAGCAACAGTAACTGCGTAGATATCAACAAGGCAGCTCCTGGTCAGCTGCAAGAAATTATTCATATTGGGCCTGCCCGGGCGGTTGAATTGCAAAGCTTGCGGCCGTTTAACTCTGTTGATGATTTACGCAATATCAACGGAATCGGAGCTTCAAGAATCGCAGATATCAAGAAGCAAGGACTGGCCTGTACAGGAGGTTAACAAATGAAAGGCTACTTGGACAGAATCGAGGAAAACCAATATGCGGTCATTTTAGTAGAAGCCGTTAACAAGGAATTCATTATTCACAAAGAAAAGCTGCCTGCTGGAAGCTCCGTTCATTCATGGTTTGACGTCACCTTGGAAGACGGACACATTACGGGCTTAACCTTAAACGAGGAAGCGACCGCATCCTCAGAGCAGAAAGTGGACAATTTGACGCAAAAGCTTCGCAACAAAAGCAGAAGCAAATTTAAGAAAAATTAGACAAGCGAAAAGGAACAGCCAGTGTGTAAAGCTGGCTGTTTTTATCATTACTCGTCATATGGAAGTTCTTTATCAATCCAATCATAGCCAGGTATCATTTCCGATACCGGTACAATTTCGGATTCGCTTTGATAAATTGGAATATATTCTTTTAAAACCCTGTATAGCTTCGTCCCTGTTATACCAACATGGCCGATCGCAATTAACTGTTGCTGCTCGTCCAACCTTTTAGCCACTTTATTTGCCTGCTTTGCGATATGGCGGGTGGTATAAATATCATCAAAAAAAATGTTATTTTCCAGATAAGGAATACTCATTTCATCTGCAAGCTTTTTGATCACTTTCTTGCCGGTTGTCTTACTGTCGAGGTAATACAGTCCGTGTTCCTTGCAAACCTCTAAAACAATTCCCATCACCCGCTCGTCACCTGCTGCCTTTGACCCCATATGGTGGTTCATCCCTATAGCGCCTGGAACATTTTCAATCGCTGCTTCAACCCGCTTACGAATTTCCTGATCGCTTAAATTGGTCGTGATCGCACCCGGTCCGAGCCAGCTCTTCTTGCCGCGCCTCGGTTCCATCGGCAAATGAACAATCACTTCATGGCCATACTGTTTTGCCATTTTTGCATCCTCGGCTGTAGTCGGAAGAAACGGCATCACCGCAACCGTTAAGGTAACTGGAAGCTTCATAATATCCTCCGTTCCTTTCATGTTGTTTCCAAGATCATCAATCACAATCGCCAATTTGTTTTCCTCTGCAACAAGCTCCTCTTTATGTAGTTCAGTCGCTGCAGAATTGATATATGGTACGAAGAGAAGAATAGAAACAAATAAGGCCTTCATACGACCACTCCTTTTTTTTAGCTTATCCAAACTTTTTTTGCAATATTATTAGTGGAATGAATTTCATAAAGCCAATTCTTTGAATTGAAAAACGAACAGTCATTTAGTATTATTTATTTCCCATGACATAATTTACTAATAAAATTCATTCGTTTTTCGGTTTAGCTATAACATTGTGAAATAGACTGAGGTGGCAAAATGATATAAGAAAAACGCCATAAACTATTGATGAGTTCAGGCGTTTAATCTTCACAATTCCATATTCTATTTCAAAAAACTTTTTAATCTCCTTGCTGTTCGTCTTTTCTTTGAACGATATCAATATTTCTGTGACTACCATTTTCAACAAAATGCTTAAGCATTGATAGCTTGTTGTCCCAAAACTGCTCGTAAAAGGACAGCCAATCTTTTAATTCGGTTAGTGGTTCGGCATGAAGACTGTATCTTTTCTCTCTGCCAGCTTTCCGTCCGCGTACAAGATCTGCTTCCGCAAGAATTGACAAATGCTTCGCAACCGCAGTACGACTGATCGGAAAGTGGCTGCTAATTTCTGAAATAGGCAATTCTTTTTCAGCCAGCAATTTTAACAGTTTTCTTCTGTTTGGATCAGCAATCGCCTGAAAAACATCATGTTTGGCTGCTGATGTCATATTAGGCCTCGACTACGTTACGGAGTTTTTCATTGACAAGCGGCTCCCAACCATTCTTCATCCTATTGCGAATCACAGCAAATGTTTCCTGTGCCCCTGGTACCAACTGATCAGGCTTACCCCATCCTGCATGAATAAGAGTGAATTCCGTTTTATCTTCCAAATCTTTGAGTTCAAATGTGACAACCCAGCCGAACACATCCCATGAAAACACGAGACGCTTCGGAGGATCCAACTCTAATACTTTGCAGGGTGATGGTCCAAATGGTGACTGTAAATGAAAATCATGACCGATTTTTGGCTCGAAATTATTTGGCATGAACCATGTCGCAATCCCCTCTGAAGTTGCAACTGCATCCCATACTTTTTGTATAGGCGCATTAAAAATAACCGTTTTTTTGATATCTGGCAAAGTCGCTGTATTGTTTTCCTGCATGATAATCCTCCATATGCGAAAATATAAAACCATTTGGTTTCACATAAGATTATATACAACCATTTGGTTTCATGTCAACATTCAAATTTTAAATTAGAAAATGTGATGAATTTTTTTGTTGACATAGATTGCAGTTTCATTTTATAATTTATCTCGAAGTAAATTATCTCGAATTCAAAGTAATTTCGAATTAAAATTGTGGAGGAATGGTAAAATGACTAGAACAAAATGGGCAGTTGACCCTACACACAGCAGTATTGATTTTTCTGTAAAGCATATGATGATTGCAAGAGTAAAGGGTACATTTCATCAATTTGAAGCTACTATTGATGCAGATCCGGCTGACTTAACAACAGCTGATATTGCATTCAGTGTAGATGTAACCAGCATAGATACACGTAATGCTGACCGTGATAACCACCTTCGGACTGCAGACTTTTTCGATGTAGAAAAGAATCCGAAGATTACGTTTGAATCTACAAGCATTGTGAAAACAGACGATGATCAGTACGATGTGACTGGTGACGTGACAATTGCGGGCACTACTCGCTCTGAGACATTCGCCGTTACTTTTGAAGGCCAGGGAAAAGACCCTTGGGGCAATGAAAAGGTTGGATTCAGTGGCGAAGGCAAAATTAACCGCAGTGACTATGGCCTTACTTACAATGCGGCACTAGAAACTGGCGGCGTCCTGATTGGCGACCAAATCAAAATCTCACTTGTTATTGAAGCCGCTGCACAAGCATAATCAGCTTAGTTGTGTAGTAAAAAGAAAACAGCCGCAATCTGACGAAACCAGTCGGGATTGCGGCTGTTTTTAATAATTTTTACAGCAATTATTATTCTATGAGCTTCGCCTGGAATTGCTCATAAATCCGTGTCGTAATTTCCCCCGGCTCCCCTGTCCCAATTGCCTGTCCGTCGATTTTTACGATTGGAAGGACTTCTGAGGTTGTGCTTGTAATGAATACTTCATCTGCTTGGGTTAATTTTCCCGGAGCAAAATGTTCTTCATTAAATGGTATGTAGAGAGCTTTTGAAATTTCTTTTACAACGATGCGGGTAATCCCTGGCAAAATGTGCCGAGTGAGCGGTGCTGTATAAATATTTTGATCCTTCACGTAAAAAACGTTCGAGCTTGTTCCTTCAGTAACGACTCCATCTCTTACTAAAATCGCTTCGAAGCAGTCTGCTTCTGAAGCAATTTGCTTAGCTAATATATTCGGCAGTAAATTTAACGATTTTATGTAACAATTGGACCATCTTTCGTCCTCGAGGATGATCGCATTAGCGCCTTTTTCTCTCATTTCGATTGGCAATGCTTTAGCCGGCCTTATCGTCATCGAAATAGAAACCGGAACATCAGGGAACAGATGGAGCCTTGCGGCAATCCCTCTTGTAACTTGCAGATAAACGCTGCAATCAGCGAGTCCCGCCTTTGTAATTCCTTCGTTTATCAGCGATCGCAATTCTTCAATTCCGTCGGTTAGAGGCAATTTAATCGCCTCTGCACTTTTAATCAGCCTCTGCAAATGCTCATCCATCATAAATGGCTTTCCATTATAAACGCGGATAACTTCATAAACACCATCTCCGAATTGATGTCCTCTTTCATCAATTGGAATCACTGCATCCTCCAAAGAAATAAATTTGCCATTAAAATATCCAATTTCCAAAACTGCAACCCCCTTATCTAATTTTGCTTTCAAAGAACTTCCTAAAATACGGAAACTCTGTCCAGCTTGTAAATACCTAATCTGTATCCGATCATAGCCAGCACCATTGATTGAGCGAAAAAGAATAGCCCCCAAATTTGAGCCGGCTCCCGATAAGATTATTCATTATTCAATCATACAATAGAAAGAACTAATTTGGGTAAAAATTCAGATTTCGACAATAAAGTTGAATATTCATTATGATATAATGAACGGGAAAAAGCATATTTTCTGGGGGGCTCCTGCATGAGTAGAAAGATTATTTTTAATGAACAGGAATGTATCCTGGAGCTTAAAGGACTTTTGAGTTTTTATGCATTAAAACGCAGAGTAGTTATGCCCTATTCATTGATTAAGAATGTTTTTAGCTTCTTGCGATTTTAATTGAATATCTATTTAATTCGCGTCATACTGCGTTTTAAATGTTATCATAAAAATTGAATTTTTAATAAAAATCACGAGAAAAACGGGGGAAGAAAATGATAGCACTTACCAATGTAAGCGGATTTGATGGAACCGGAAAAAACAATTAAGATTGTATTATTCAATCCCTACGGCCGACTCTTGTGTATCTAGAAAACTTCATTCGTTCTTCGGTTTAACTTATTACATTCTGAAATTAACTCAGCTGTATATTTTAATGGCAAACAAAAAAGACCTTCAAACTTTGTGAAGATCATCGGAATATTTCTATATATAAAGTTTGGTATTTATACTCATCTTTGTACACCGAAGGCTGGTCTACTATTTATAAATTCCGCTCGATATCCTGCATCATTTCATCGATTGTTTCTGAAACCTCGTTTGTTTGTCTTGCAATGGAAATACTGAATTCCAGCAACTCTCGATAATGTTCAATTGGAATGGTTGAATTCGATTTCTGATATTCATTCAACTGCAATCCGATATCCTGCAACAGCATTAAAGCTTCCTCTAAAGATCCTTTTTCAATCCCATACATTAAAATGCTCCCCCCCTTTTTCTATATGGTCTATATTATGGGGCAAACAAGCGTATTTTTAAATGGTAAAGTTTTCTTTATAAAGACCGCTATTTTAGATCTTCTCATATTCGAAAAAATTTTTAGTTATACATACCGGTGACAAACTCTCTGACTACAAAATTGAAAAAGTCTCGTTGTTCTAGAAACGGATAGTGATTGCTTTTTCCAAAGATGTACAGGGATTTGTATTTACAAGCTCTTGTTTCCAGGCCTGCATTCCGACCGCCTCCTACCAATTTATTATATCGTAAACAATAAATCATCACCAAATTCGCCGCAGACCCCTTCACCAAAATATGTTGTCCAATCCTGCCTTTCCAAGTTGAAAATTTAATCGTTCCTCATTATAAATTTTGCTGGTTCTGATGAATTCCGTCTTGTTTTGATAGCTTTTGTCGTCTGGCAGGAAATGAGATAGGCCGATAGGGAATATAGTTATAATTAATTTTTCGCACCGAGCACGTATACTCAAAATTTATTTTCTGAAAGAAAGGGCTGGCAAAATGGAAAGTCAAGATATAAGAACATATACGATAAAAGAAGTGTCTGAACAAATTCAAATTCCTTCGCGAACGATCAGGCAGTGGGAAAAAGATCTGGACGGATTGCTTGTTATCCCGCGAACAAAACAAGGAGCAAGATATTTCACAGAATACGAAATAGACCTCTTGATCACTGTTAAGCAAATGCAAGAGCAGAACTTGGGCAATGAGCTGATCCGCGGTCTTCTCGAGAGGCATATTCAACAGCTGGACGCCGAGTACAGTACTGAACTGATCGATATCACCACAGATACTGAAACCGTTGAAGTGGATAGAATAGAGTATCAACATGGAGAAACACCTGATTTTACCGAGTTCTTTAATACACTTGAAACATACAAAGATAATCTGTTAATCGAAGTAAAAAATGAGATTCGTAACGGGATTCGTAAAGAAGTGTTGGATGATGTTAAAAAAGAGGTTTCAAAAGCGTCACTGCATACCGTTAAGGCATTATCCGACTCGATCTATAAATCGGCTGAAAAAACGAAAGAAGATATTGACGAGCTCGCCACCAGGATAAACAAAGCTGCCGACGAAACTTCAATGTCTATTGAAACATATTCAAATGACACTTCCGAACAAATTTTAAGTCTATCAAGACGGTTAACCGAAGCATCCGAGGCTTCATCGGAGGAATTCAAAACCTTAGTACATTACATTTCAAATGCAACGGAAGTAACAAACCATGAAATCTCAACACTAGTTGACACATTAAATGAGGACCGTGAATATTACATCGAAACAATTAATCAAGAACGCCAACAATACCGTGCAGAAATTAAGAAAAGAGAAGAAGTGTTTCAGGAACTGGTAGTCAGTTTTCGCAAAGCGGCTGTGGCAGAGCAGAGCAACCCTAAAAAATGGTGGCGTTTTTGGGAAAAGCGATGACCTAAAGAAATGTATTTACATGAGTAAATTTCACAATGTAACAAGCAAAACCGAAAAACGAATGAAATTGTCTAAATTAACAGGAGTATGCCGTAGGAAACGAATAATACTGTCTTAATTATAAATAACCGTTCGTTTTTCAGTTAAAGAATGCTTTTATGAAATTCACTCACATAGAAATAATGTTGTGCCGAGCCGCAATTCGATCTCTTTCAGACTATAGGGTGTATTAATCAGACGTGGAGCAATTGAACTCCACGTCTGTTTTATCTTACATATCTTTATGTATGGATGTCAGCGATAGCGTTCTTCCTTATATGGATTGGCTGTCATCGAGTAACCGAGCTCTTCCCAAAATCCCGCTTCATCGTCTTTCATGAATCGAATGCCTGAAGCCCATTTAGATCCCTTCCATAAATAAAACGATGCCGGCGGGATAAACCTTAACGGATAGCCATGCTTTGGTGAAATATCCTGCCATTCATGATTTTCATCCTTCCAGCGATAAACAAATAAGGCGTCGTCCCCTAACAGGGCTTCGAGCGGCATATTGGCGGAATAGCCAAACCGGTCACCGTTGTAATATCCGTATATTTTTACAAAGCGCGCATCTCTGTTTACTTGTACCAATTT
The DNA here is from genome assembly GCF_002860225.1 of Bacillus sp. V33-4. NCBI lineage: Bacteria > Bacillati > Bacillota > Bacilli > Caryophanales > Bacillaceae > Bacillus > Bacillus sp. V33-4. The sequence goes on along the minus strand of NZ_PGVC01000054.1, from coordinate 24,174 downwards.
TAGCAGCTCATGTAATGCAATGCCCTCAAAGCTGGTCCCGAATTTCGACCATGTCGTCACGCAATGCATGTCGACCGTTGAGATTGTTTTCGGCAGCTGCATAATCTCAGCATATGAAAGTGAAATATCCTTTTTCACTTCTCCAAACATCCTGAAATCCCATGTTTGCTCATCAAATTGATAAACATCTCCCTGATGGAGAATCGGCCAATTTTCCGTTTCAAACTGGCCGGGGGGAAGAATTTTTCCCATAGTTACTCATTCCTTTCAATTCCGCAATATACTGTCTGGCTTTCCAGCGTTTCTTTTTTAAAATGATAACGATATTGAAGCTGAAATTCAAGAAATTGAACGGACCAACATAATGTGGTGTTTTGTTTTGTCTAAAATTTATATTAACGGTCGGTTGCTCCAAATCCAGAACGTATTATTTTGTGCCGGGAGGACAAATTGATAAAATGTAGATAGGTTTTAGAACCGAATGCTAATAGGAAACAGAAATACTCAAGCTTGAAGAAAGAAGATGAAAAAATGCAAAACACTTCAAAAGATAAAAAACAATTGAGCGACATTCGTTTTTCCGTGCTTGACCTGGCACCGATTGTCAAAGACAGTACGGCTTCTGAATCGCTCCGCAATACACTTGATCTTGCCCGCCATGCGGAAAAATGGGGCTATACCCGGTATTGGCTGGCGGAACACCATAATATGCCCGGCATCGCCAGCTCCGCAACATCTGTTGTTATTGGCCATGTTGCGGCTGGTACTTCAACGATTCGTGTCGGCTCAGGCGGAATCATGCTTCCGAACCATGCTCCACTCATCATCGCTGAGCAATTTGGAACACTTGAATCATTGTTCCCGGGAAGGATTGATCTTGGTTTAGGGCGTGCACCGGGAACAGACCAGCTTACAGCACAGGCCTTAAGAAGAGAACGGAGAAGTGACGGCCATGATTTTCCTGAACAGTTGGAAGAGCTTAGGACATACTTTGACCCATCAATGGCATCTGGAAAAATGCATGTTAGAGCGGTTCCCGGAGAAGGACTGAACATACCGATTTGGCTGCTTGGATCAAGCGGCTTTAGTGCACAGCTTGCCGGCCAGCTCGGTTTACCATTTGCATTTGCAAGCCATTTTTCCCCGGCCCATACAGTACCAGCACTGGATTTATACAGGAGCAGCTTCCGCCCGTCGGATGTGCTTGAGGAACCATACGCAATGGTTGGAGTAAATGTGATTGCAGCAGATAACGAAGAAAAAGCGCGGCGCCTGGCGACTTCGATGCAGCAACAATTCCTTAATTTAATCCGTAACAACCCGGTCCCGCTTCAGCCTCCGGTTGATAATATGGATGACCTGTGGAGCGATTATGAAGAAGCTGCACTTGAGCAGCAGCTCGGCTCTTCGATCATTGGCAACCCGGATACCATTAAAGAAAAGCTGGAAGCATTCCTAAACAAAACCGGTGCAGATGAAATGATGATCAATGCGCAAATCTTTGACCATCAGGACCGCTTGCGTTCTTTCGAAATAGTGTCTGAAGTATTTAAAAAATAACTATAGTTGTTGAAAACACATCGTAATAATTTTAAAAGGAGCTAGACCGTTATTAATGGTCCAGCTCCTTTTTTGAAAGTATAAAAATTTTCCTTTACTTCTGTCACGATGATAAAAAACAATATTCAAGTTCTAAGCCAGGGACTGCTTGTACCGAAAAATAATAAGCTAAGCTGCCAGGAAGCTTTTGAATTTATTAACTCGAGATCGAAAAATTGCCATTTAGCAATTCTAGTTTTTCTGCAATTTTTTCTGCAGCTTTGTCAACATCATCGCCTGGGACATGAAAAAATTCGCCGATATAATCGGTCCGTTTAAACTGATAGCGCGAATCATAATAATAATCAAGGAGAAGCCGAATGATTTCTTGATAATCTTTGTGCTCGGCGTTTTCATGAAGCAAGCGGTTAACTTCGCGGTTTTTCAAGCGCTTCTCGATTTTCATTAGCCCTTCCACTACTTTTTCGTGAAACCAATGCTCGTCCTGAAAAGGAATAACATATTCCTTGTAAATCCTGTCGATCCTGGCTGAATTTGAGGTATCAATATGGATGTGGATACCGTTAATTTTTTTATCCAGCAGCATTTCAGGCTGAAGCGCGCGCCCGATTCGCTTGCTCTCTGCTTCCATAATAAAATAAGGTGAGTCTTTCAGCTTTTCCAAGCCTGCAAACAGAAGGCTGTCAAATGTTTTCTGGTTATGGCCTGTTCCCGTACCTACCTGCCCAAATACTGAACCACGGTGGTCAGCAATCTCTTCTAAGTCGAGAACTGGATAACCTCTGCTTTCAAGAAGCTTTAGGATTTCTGTTTTGCCAGAGCCTGTCATTCCATGCAGAACAACCGCTTTCGGGGGAATAAGTTCGGGCATCCTGTCGAGAATATATTGACGGTAAGCTTTATAACCTCCGATCAGGCGCGTGGCCGGCATTCCAGCGAATTGCAGAAATGTCGCGACAGAACCGCTGCGCATTCCTCCCCGCCAACAATAAACAACTGGCTGAAGTTTTTGCTCCGATAGCTGTCTGATTTCTTTAAGAATCGCTGGAAGCTTTGGGGAAACGATTTCCATGGCCCGCCATTTGGCTGCATTGGCGCCGGCCTGCTTATAAAGCGTTCCAACTTCCTGTCTTTCCGTATTCGTAAACAAAGGAATATTCACTGCACCTGGAACAGAACCTTCTGCAAATTCTAGCGGGGAGCGCACATCCACTAGTATTCCATTTTTCATATGTGAAAATTGTTCGTACGTAACTTCCTTCAAAGTAATGCCTCCATTTATTGCTGTTTTACCGTTTCTATCTATTTTATCATGAACAAACCGCAACTAAAAATGTTCGATACAGCGATGGCTCTGCTTAGAAAGTTCAGCTTTCTCGTTCAGCGATAATTTCATCAACAAGTTTTTCTGCTGCCCTTCGATATAATTGGCTTATATTCACTAGTGAAGCGACCAATAAGATTTTCTCTAACTGTGCAGGCTGCTTGTCTTCCAGCTTTGCTACTTCTTCCATTGTTTCTGAAGCCCGGTGTTTTAAATCCTCTTTGAAGCTTTCAATATTTCGGCGGGAAAGGGAGAGATAGCTGTTATAGAAGCGCTCTAAATCAATGTCTCCATCGATGATTTTTTCGTTAATACCATCAAGAGTTGCTTTAATATCATTGATGGATAAACCACCTTTTAATTGATAAATCAAGCTAATTAAAATGAGGTGTTGTTTAGAATATTTTTTATTCTTAATCGGGATAAACAACTTTCCTTTAGCATAGTTGTTTATCATTGTCTTGGTTAAAACTTTCTCGTTTTCATTCCTTTTAGATCCGGCGAATTTATTTTCAAATAGTTGAATCACCTGGTCCATGTATAAGTCTATTGATGGAATATCCTCCAGGCCTATTTGATTTTCCAGACTGATTTTTTCAATCAGACGATTTAGATTGTCCATTATAAAACCTCTGTTTTATTTTTTTTAGTATACTGAACGCTGTAAAGCTTCTTATGTATTTTAGCTTATTTATCCTCTCACGTAAATCTTGACTATCTATTGTGATATGTATATTATTATATGTAGTATCGAAAACTACATATTTGAATTGGGGGAGTATTTAAATGTTGTCTCATATTCGCGAACCGATTAATGGGCTTACCCATTTAGGCGGAGCTATTCTGTCATTTGCCGCATTGCTTGCAATGGTTATCAAAGCTTCACTATCCAGCGGTTCTATACTTGCAATAGCTGCCGTAATGATTTTCGGAATTAGTCTGATCCTTCTGTATTCTGCTTCAGCGACATATCACATGGTCATTGCCAAGGATAAAGTAATCGCACTGTTAAGACGTTTCGATCATTCAATGATTTTTGTTTTGATTGCCGGATCATATACTCCTTTTTGCTTGATTAGTTTAAATGGAATAACTGGTTGGATTATGTTTTCCATTGTGTCTGTTATCGCGATATGCGGAATTGCTTTTAAAATGATTTGGTTTAATTGTCCGAGATGGTTATCAACTGCATTGTATATCGCGATGGGCTGGATCATCGTTGTTGCTGCTGCCCCGCTCTCTTCCGCGTTAAACGCAACTGGTCTGTTTCTTTTATTGTTTGGGGGAATTCTTTATACAATTGGCGGGGTTATTTATGCGATCAAACCAAAATTTTTAGAATTTAAATATATGGGCTTTCACGAAATCTTCCACATATTCATCCTGCTTGGCAGCCTCGCCCATTTCTTGTGCGTGTATATGTTTGTTATTTAGGCCTTTCATGATATTCAAAGAGCAGCAGTGAAAGCTTGCTGCTCTTAATTTTTTATTATTTTTTTCCCGCGGCGTATATAGTTTACACCTTTCGGATCCTTTATGAGCTGAATCCCATCACCTTGTTCAATCGAGTAAAAACCATTTCGATTTTTTCTTTCTTCGACCTGGCTTTTCAGTGTATAAGTCACTTGCCTTTTCTTTATTAGCCGCCGTATTGTCATATCGATCGTCACCGTGTTTCCTTCTGTTAAAACCACTTCCGTACGATTTTCGCTGATGTAGATAAAGTCAATAATGTGTGCAGGAGTAAGCCAGATACAACTGTTTTTTCGGGGAGACAGTGTCGGAAACCAGTAAAGCTCTACATCAGCGTGAATCTTAATCGGCGCCATTCTGATATTTCCGAGAATCGCTCGTGTACCTCTTACTGCCCCTATCATACTATCACCATAGTATTCTAAACACTCGTTCAATAATTTTCGCGGCGGGACTTTAACAAGAAAATTCTTTTTCCCTTCGATAACCTGGGACCAAAGCCTCCCTTGGCGGTCGTAGTCCGGTAAAACGGCAGAAGTATTGCGGTTCACTAAATATTTCCTTACTATGTCCATTGATTCTGATGCTCTCCTTCCTTAATTAATCGCTCAGCAAAACAGTAAAGATCATTAGCAGCTGAGTTTATATACTCCAACTGAGCTTGATACTAATGCGAATTCTGAGTAAAAAGAAAGTAAACAGAGAAGTTTAGTAAGTATTCATGCTAGTAATAAGCACTAAGATTGCCCGTTCAAACACAAAAGACAAGATTCTGTTACTATATTTACATTTCCAATTAATTACCACCTCAAAATCTATTATAAATAAAATCTTTCGTTGTTGTAAAATACTTTTTCGTTATTTATATAACAAATTTATTTAGTATCCTGCTGACAGCGGTTTTCTAGTTTTCCTTACATTGACCGCCTTTGTCCTATAGCAGTATAATATTTCAATGTCGTTTACAAATTGCACTTATTCCCTACAGCAACGAATGAGCAATGTAAAATCCGCTTCTTTATTTCTAATATCTTTTTCAATCCTTTGTTTGCAATAATCTGGTTAAAATTTGATGTAAATGATATTTACTTTTTTTACAACGGGTTTCCAAATTTTAAGCTGCAAGCATTCCAATTTTTTTTTAATTTTAATCTTAAAATTAAATATTCAGAAAGTATTCATATTTGTTTTTCCAAACACGATTAGTTATATTAGCCTAGTTTGTATGTTGTTCACCTTTTGTCCTAAAAGAGTACTTTTGTTCTATAAAATGGTAATTATATGTTGATAGATTTATTGAAAAGCGCTATGCTTGACACACAGGAAAGATTCCTAAAAATGTAAACAAAGGAGCTTGATAAGAATGAAGTCAACCGGCATTGTACGAAAAGTAGACGAACTTGGAAGGATAGTGATTCCAAAAGAATTACGCAATACTTTTGAAATCCAGGAAAGAGATCCGCTCGAGATCTTTGTGGACAATGAAAAAATTGTTCTGAAGAAATATAGCCCATATAAAGCTTGTCTTATCACAGGTGAAGTATCAGACCAGAATTTTAGACTTGCAGATGGAAAGATCGTTTTAAGTCCGGCTGCAGCAGAACAGCTATTAAACGATTTAAAGGAAATGCTTAATATCGAATAACAGCTGCTTCGCATACTAACAAATTTCGGAGATAAATGATTACATGTTGCCGCTACTACATAATAAAAGAGGCTTAGCATAAAGTTGGATGACTTTACGCTAAGCCTCTTGTTCGTTACATTATTGAACGCGGACGACACGTCCGTTGAAGTGTCCTTGCCAATAGCCGCTAGACATATCGGCAATTGCTACACCCGTGCTGTCTTGAGAGCCGATGAACTTGCCGCCGCCAATGTAAATGCCTACATGCCCATCTGTTTTATATGTATTAAAGAATACCAGATCTCCCGGTTGCATTTGGCTTGTTGGAATTTGAGTTCCTGCGTTTTTAAGTTGATCTGTGCTGGCTCCGACCCTTATACCAGCCTGAGCGAACGCCCAGTGAACAAAACCTGAACAGTCAAAGTATCCATTTGCAATATCTGATGCGTTTCTTCCGCCCCCAAAACGATAAGCAGAATTGCCGATATATTTGTAGCCTGCTGTAATGACATCATTGATGCTTCCGCTTGCTTTCCGTTCACTGGCGGGAAAGCTGGCAGCAACAGCATTTTTTTGGACAGCTGCTGCGGCCGCACGCTGTTCTTGCTCAATGGCCTGCTGAATGGCGGTTATCCTTGAAGCGATCTGACTGTCTTGTGATTGGAGATCAGCAAGTGTTGCAGCATTGTCCTTTTCCTTCTGTTCTACTTCTGCTTTAAGACGATCGTTTTCTTGTTTTTGCTCGAGGATTTGTGCTTTCATTCCTTCAAGCTCGATTTTCTGGTTGTTAAGATCGGTCAGTTTCGTTTGTACTGTGCCCTGTTTTGTTTCAAGATCTTTTTTATCAAGATCATGCTGTTCCAGAAGTGTCTGGTCTGCTTCAACTATCTTCGATACAGCATCAACGCGATCAACAAAATCACTAAAGCTTGAGGAACCAAGTAAAACTTCTATATAGCCAACATTCCCACCGCTTTCCTGGAAGGAAAGAGCACGGTCTTTTAATACTTCGTTACGCTTGGCGATGCGCTCCTGCAAAATGGCTATCTCTTCTTCCAGCTTTTGAATTTCCGCTTGTGCAGCAATAATATCCGCTTCTGTTTTCACAATCATGTGATTATTATCCTCGATAGCCTGGTCGATTCGCTTAATTTGTTCATTTAAATTGGCTATCTCCACCTGTGCCGCTGCTAAAGCTTGCTCCGCCTGCGATATGCTCGCTTTAATTTCTGTTCGTTGGTTTTGCAAGCTGTTAATTGATTCTGCATTTGCATTCGGTATCGCAAATGTACTTCCTAAGCCAATCATTACTGTCGTGTTTAAAACCAATAGCCTCTTTTTCATCTTTTCGTCCCCTGCTTTCCCTTAATCCAAACCATTAAAAGCCTCTCTAACTATCCATGGAGATGTTTCCAAGCATCGATAAAAATTACCGTTGTTTTTAGCCGGTTTGGCATATTTGTTTTCCGGTAAAAAGTATGTGTTTCAAAGAAGCGTGCATCGTTATATGTACCTATGACATTTATCTGGAAAATAATCTAAATTAAACCTTCATTTGCTACAAATAGTAGTATATCATCATATTTTGTCAAATATGTTATGAGAATATTACATTTATATTTCAAAAGTAACACTAAACGTCTTTTTCTATCAAAATCTTAAACTCGTTCTTTTCTACTAGCCGAGGCGATTAATGATTGCGGCTATGAAGAAAATAAATGGCGAAAAAGTGAAACTTGCACTTAAAGCTTCAATTTTTCAAAAAATTTCGGTATTATAATATTTAGGAAAACGAAATGTTTTAGGAAAGAAGTGTACTTTACATGAATCAACAAGATATAGCGAAACGGAACTTAGTGATCATGTGGTTTGCTAATGTATTCATTTCCGGCAGTATGACGATGGTATTGCCCTTTATATCGCTATATATAGAAACCTTAGGTGAATATTCCGATCAGTATGTGCAAAATTGGTCCGGCCTTACATTTGGAATTACGTTTGTAATCGCCTTTGTCTTTTCTCCAATTTGGGGGCGGGTCGGTGATAAAATCGGCCGTAAGAAGATTCTTATTTTTTGTGCTTTCGGAATGGCAATCTCGATTTATCTAATGGGGGCTGTTAATACAGTATGGCAGCTATTTATACTAAGATTATTTATGGGGGTATTTGCGGGCTTTATTTCGATGTCCCAGGCATTTATTTCAACGCAAACAGCGAAAAATATTGCGGGGCGGGTTCTTGGAACGTTGCAAACAGGCAGCATTACCGGCTCTCTCATTGGACCGCTGCTTGGCGGACTGATGGCGGATTCATTGGGGTATGCTACAACTTTTCAGTGGACTTCCCTGTCCATTTTTATTTCAGCATTCCTTGTGATTGCGACAAAGGAATTCATGATCGAATCAACTTCGGGTACAAAAACGAGCTATACCAGTAAAGAAGTCGTCACGCATATTTTGGCGAATCCTGTACTCCTTACCGTCCTGCTTATCTCAATGCTTGTACAAATAGCCCATTTCAGTATTCAGCCGATTTTATCCTTATATGTCAGCGAATTGCACGGAGATGCGAATTTGGCCTTCTATTCCGGAATTGCCTTTTCTGCGGCGGGGCTCGGCAATTTATTAATGGCGCGGAAATGGGGAGAACTGGCGGACAGGATCGGATATATCAAAATTTTAGTCGTGCTTCTGTTTATCGCGGGGATTATTTATTTTCCAGGCGGCTTAGTGACTGATTTTTGGCAGCTTGTGATCATCCGCTTCATACTTGGTATTTCGATCGGCGGAATCATTCCGGTCAGGGTTGCCTATATCCGCCAGGAAGCTCCGATCGCCATGCAAGGGGAAGTTCTTGGTTACAATACAAGCTTGAGGTTTTTAGGTAATGTTGTCGGCCCTGTAATGGGCGGGATGGTCTCCGGTTATTTCGGTTTTTCGGCAGTATTTTTCATCACAAGCACCTTGCTGCTAATCTGTGGATTTGTCCTTTCAGCTGCGTTGCACCGCCATCCAGAACCTGTAAATCACTCCGGATAAATTTAAAAGCACTTCTCTTGATCCCTGAAATGGGAATAGAGAAGTGCTTTTTTCACAAATTACACTCCTGGAAACCAGCCTGGTGTATTGATAATCGCCTGCCAGAGAGGATCCGGTATAACAAGGCGATCCTGTGCATCTTTATCAATCTTTGTTTCGATGTCATCTTCCCTGCCGCTTGCAACCTTTTCAACCCAATCCGGTTCGATAATCAAACCACGGCCCAATGCAATTAACGGCACTCCGCTTTCAAGAGCCTCAAAAGCGTCTTCTACAGTATAGATAGAACCTACTCCGATTACCGGGACGAGATGACCTACACGTTCCTGTATAATCTCCAGACGGGTACGGCTATCCTCGACACCGCGTTTTGGAGTTGACCTGAAATCCTGCAGTGAAACATGTAGATAATCCAGATTTTTCTGAGCTAAGTTGTCGATTAAGAACAATGTATCTGCCATCGTGATTCCAGGTGTTTCCGGCTCCTCAGGCGAAAAGCGATACCCTACTATGAATGGCTTGTCCGCATATTTAGCTACCGTTTTCTGAACTTCATCAACTACCGCGAGAGGGAAGTTGAGACGATTTTCAAGACTTCCGCCCCAGCGGTCTTCCCGGCGATTGGAATGTGGGGAAAAGAACTGCTGGATGATATATCCGTTTGCTCCATGAATTTCGACACCATCGTAGCCTGCTTCAATGGCCCGCCTTGTTGCTTCGCCAAAGTCGCGGATCAGTGACTCAACATCTCCCTCGCGCAATGCGCGCGGAGTTTTCACCCCTGCCCGTTCTGACGGGACCGCACTTGCACTAACGATATCGCCATTCGGAACGAGTTCCGGCGGACATTCTCGGCCACCGTGAAAAATTTGCAATATCGCTTTTGCGCCTTGTTCTTTAATCGTAGAGGCAAGACTGTGCAGGCTCGGTATTAAATCGTCGCGGTCCGCACCGAATTCTCCATGAAATCCCTTTCCATTTTCTGTAACATATGTACAAGCGGTGATCACCATGCTTACATCTTTTGCACGGCGGGCATAATAGGCAAGTTCCGCATCGCTTACCCTTCCGTCTGGATTGGATGAGAAATTTGTCATCGGTGCCATCACAAGTCTGTTTTTCAATTGTACTTCCGGTTTTAAAGTGAAATTTTCGAATAATGGTGCGTATTTTTTATTCATTTTAACCTCCATGTCTGTCTTTGATGATAATCAGTTAATAAGAGGATACAACGCCTTAAAGCTTTCTCGCTATTTCATACCTTTCAGCGCGCAGCGGTTCAACCAGCATCTCGCTTGTTTCATCCATAAAATTTTTAAAGTGGTCCGTTTCCCCATGGAACTGGATCGCAGCAAGATCTTTCCACTCTTCCAGCATCACAAATGAATTCGGCTGATCTGCCTCTTCATACAGCTGGTAGCTAATGTTCCCTTCTTCCGCCTGGGAATTCTTGATGATTAGCTTACTAAGCTCAAGAAATTTTTCACGCTTTGCTGCATCGATCGTAATAAATGCATGAATCACAATCACCTGTATTCCTCCTCGCTGTATAGCCATATAATAGTATTTGCTGTCCCTGTCCAAATCTTTCATCGTCCCCGCTCGATTTCATCATAAATAATCTTATCTTGAAATACAATTTTCCTGCTTCAACTAGATTAGATCATTTTAATATTCGATACCCATTGAAGTGGGGCAGCTTTAAATCTTCTCGCAGCTCGTTATACTTCGTTCTTACATAGTTGTATAATTCTCCGTCATGGTCTATCAATACATCGTTGATACCCCATAATTCAATACTTTCCAAAATGAGGTCATTGCGGATAATCATATCCTCGAATTCAGGATCGATATAGGACAGGTTAGTGTCAACTACTTCTCTGAGCAGCTTATAATCATCCTTGGTTATTCCTTTATACCCTTTACTTTTTATATATTCCTCAAAAAAGATCTTCCATATTGGTTCATAAATTTGCTCCAGCATTTTTTCTTTTATTTGACGATCCTTTTTAAAATTTTCAATAGAAACCGCAGATTTCACGCCCAAAAATGCGCTTAAAAAAACAGCAACCAGCTGCGTGATTACGATTCCAGCTTCAAGCCAAAAATTCATAGCATCCTCCCTCTCCTGAAGTTTTCCAGCAATAATATTTATACTTATGCAAATATTTTCGAGCGTATTAGTTTTTTTGGGAACATACCTTTATCAAAATAAAATTTAAATGATCTTCTTTAAGTGATATACATCATCACTTTATCCATTGATATTCATTATCATTAAGGAGAAAACGAAAACAAATGAAGGAGAAATCATTATGGAAAAGAAATCTGCTGCCCTTTTACAAGAATTTAATGAAAATCATTTTACGAAGCGTGTCATTTTTAACAAGGGAGAAAGTACCGTTTTCTTGCTTAATTTTATGGCAGGCCAATATCTTCCGCCCCACAAGCATCCAGGCGCTGAAGTTTATTTAATGGTACTGCAGGGAAACGGGGTTATCACCATTGATGGCGTCAAGACAGAAGTAACCGAGAAGGATGTTATTCTGGCCGATGGAGCTGAGGAGTTATCGTTTCAACATACAGGAGCTGATCCAACCTGCTTATACGTGATGTTGAATAAAATTCCTGATGAAAGGTTTGTACAGGATATTTAAGATGTTTACCCTTAGTCACTTGTAATATATTTGAAAGGCAGCACCTGTTATAAGATGCTGCCTTTCTTTAAGCAACTGATTGCTGTTACCCGCTCAAGTATTCCGCTTTTATCCTTTCAGGGACCATGCCACCCCCGGTTGCCCAAATAACATGAACGGCGTTTTTCATGTTTTCATGCAATTGGTGCTCTTCTATGTACTGCAGTCCAAGGCCAGTGCGGAAAAGTGAAATGGGCCCGAGTGCTCCCGCCGCCGCAGAAGCCTCGATAAAGATTTTCTCAGCTTGCCAGAAATCCTTCATTAATTGGAGCAGTGTTTCATCATTGATGGTGAAAATACCGCTCAACAAGCTTTTCATATTCCGACTTACAAAACCAGATGCTCTCCCAACGGCCAAGCCGTCGGCTGCTGTTTCATTATCGAGACCGAATTGCTGTACGGATACGTTTTCATGTAACCCTGTAGCCATTGCCGCCAGCATGCATGGAGATTGGACGGGTTCTGCGAAGAAGCAATGAACATTTTCCTTGTATAAACTCTTTAAACCGAAAGTGATACCACCCGGCCCCCCACCAACACCGCAAGGAAGGTAGACAAAAAGGGGTTGATCTTTCCCGATCATTTTACCGAGTGCCATTAGCTGTGTTTGCAGGCGCAAGGCTGCCACAGCATAACCAAGAAAAAGATCCCTTGAGTTCTCATCATCGATAAAATGACAAAACGGGTCTTGTTCAGCTTGCTTTCTGCCCTCAGCAACCGCCTGTGAATAATCCGAGTTATATTCAATGACTCCGACACCCAGTTTCTTGAGCAAATCTTTTTTCCAGGCTTTTGCGTTGGCGGACATATGAACGGTCACTTTGAATCCCAGCTTAGCAGCGATGATTCCGATGCTTAAACCAAGATTGCCGGTAGAACCGACCGATATAGAATAGTTGGAAAAGAATTTTTTAAATTTGTCGCTGTTGATAACCGTATAATCGTCTTCCATACGAAGCATACCGTTCTGCAATGCGAGACTTTCCGCGTGCTTTAAAACCTCGTATATTCCGCCTCGCGCTTTAATCGATCCTGAGATGGGAAGTTCGTTGTCACACTTAAGCCAAACTTCACCGCTTATCTTTTGCTGAAACCTGTCCTCCAGCAACCGTTTCATTCTGGATATCATCAAAAGCGGTGATTCAATCACTCCCGCTGTTACTCTTGTTTCGGGGAAAACCTTGGCTATATACGGGGCAAACCGTTTCAGCCTTGATGAAGCTTCCATCAATTCTTTCTCTGTCACGGAAACATTCCAGTTCTCACCATAATCTGGATTCAACCAAAACGCTTCTCGCTCATCTATGAGCTTTTTAAGGATCGGAACACGATTTGTCCATTCTTCAATTGTTTTCCCGCCAATCAATCCAGCTCGCATTATACCGTCTCCTTATCTTCCCACACCTATTGGCTCACTTTTTTTGTATCTGCATTTTAAATTTACAAAAAAAGAGGATGGGGAAAAACCCCTTCCCCAGTTGACTAAGAAAGTTGATTTGTTTTTTTATTGATTCGCCAGAGACAGGATCGATTCCTTTAATACCTGAACACCATTCACACAATCAGGGAGTGAGGTCCATTCTTCAGGGGAATGACTTTTTCCATTATGGCTCGGTACAAAAATCATTCCAGATGGCACATATCTTCCAAGCGACATGGCATCATGCCCGGCACCACTTATAACGGTAAGAACGGATAAGCCGTTATTTTCCGATGCAGTCCTAATCGTTTGCTGTATATGCTCGGGAACGATCACAGGTGGGATTTTAATCCCTTCTTCAACTTCGAATGAAAGTCCCCTCTTTTTTGCAATTTCGTCCGCCTTTGCTTCAAGATGTGCAAGCAAATTGTCCCTTGCCTGTTCATCAATATCCCTTACATCAACAGAAAGCTCTGTTCTGCCGGAAATGACATTTGATCCGTTTGGAAAAACAGTTATTTTCCCGACTGTGGCAACGGCAGTTTGGCTGAACATCCTTGGCGATTTTTCGACTTCCAGAATAAACTCTGCCGCAGCTGCCACCGTGTCTTTCCGATATTCCATCGGTGTGTTGCCGGCATGGTCTGTTTCGCCATAAAAAATGATCGAGCCCCACGATGGCCCGGCTATTCCGTGTACAACGCCGATTTGTTTGTTTTCCGACTCCAGCCGTTTCCCCTGCTCAATATGAAGTTCAAGAAATGCAAATATATCTTCATGCTTACGATAACAACTGGCAAGCCCGTCAGGATTGAAACCAGCTTTTTTCATTTCATCGTAAAGGAGATTACCTTGATCATCCTTGAAATTTTTCAAATCGGAAGCGGTTACTTCCCCCATCATCACCCTGCTGCCAAAAAGTCCGTTTCCAAATCGCGCCCCTTCTTCATCGACAAACACAACGAGCTCAATCGATCTCTTTGGCTTCGTTCCTGTTTCCGTGATTGCTTTCATGGCAAGCAGGCTGCTTAAGCAGCCGAGCGGTCCGTCAAACGCTCCGCCATTTGGCACGCTATCCAAATGTGAGCCCGTTAACACAATGGGCAAAGAAGGGTCTTCTCCTTCAAGAACGCCGAATATATTCCCAAGCGAATCTTCTCTTACAATAAGACCTATTTCCTCCATCCAGCTTTTAAAAATTTCTTTTGCACTTTTTTCTTCGTCAGTATAAGGAAAGCGTGTAATGCCGCCCTCCACAGTTGTGCCGATCCCGGCTAAAATTGATAATTTTCCAGCCAACTCTTCAGGATCAATCCCTGGATAGAAAGAACAGTTGTTTAATTCTGCAAGCAATCGCTGCTTTGAAAAGACTTTTCCCATAGATAGCACCAGCTTTCAACAAGTTAATTTATTCCCTTCTTATTTTACAAAACTAATAGATATATAGAAAATTATAAATATAGATTATATTGAAAGAAAATATAAAGGGCTGACTCAAGAGAGTCAGCCAAATAATTATTTAATACATTGCAAACGGAGGATCGATGCCTAAAACCGGTTCTCCATTAACAGTCAGCCAAATATAATAATGATCAATTTCGATGTTGAATTGTGTCTCAATTTTCGCTATTAGTTCTTCTTGATATTGAAAAGAAAGTTTTGCTGTCTCTTCCCCGAGCGGAATATCTTTCAAGCCAAGTAGATCTGCAAGCTGCCTTGCCTCTTCATTCGATACTTCAACATACTTATCATGTTCGGATAAATAAGCAGCTTCTGCAGGCTGAACCGCGATGAAAACGCCAACCAATAAAGCCATTAGCATAAAACCCAACCTTTTCATTATTTTCTCTCCTTTAAAATTCATCTTTTTGTAACTCTAGGAATGTATCAACAATGTACGGATTGTACAAAGTTCCCCGGTTTTGATAGAGCTCGTTTAGTGCTGCCTCTTTTGTTCTTGCTTTTTGATACACTCTCTCGGTAGTCATCGCATCATAAGAATCGACAACCGCAATGATTGCTGCTTCAATCGAGATTTCATCCCCTTTTAAACCATGCGGGTAGCCGCTGCCATCGTATCTTTCATGATGCTGTTCGACAATTTTTCCGGCCTCCTTTAAAAAAGGCAAGCCAATTTCCTCAAGTATTTTTCTGCCATGTAAAGAATGCTCTTTCATAATATTCCATTCTTCTGGAGTTAACTTCCCGGGTTTCTGCAAGATGTCGAGTGGTATCCTTAATTTTCCAACATCATGTAAAAAAGCGGCAATGTTTAAGCATTTTAACTGGTTTGTTTTTAAGCCGATTGTTTCTCCTACCAGCATTGATAATTTTTTAATACGTTCACAATGCCCAACCGTATAGCCATCTTTTTCTTCAATCGAGACAGCCAG
Organism: Bacillus sp. V33-4; assembly: GCF_002860225.1. Classification (NCBI taxonomy): domain Bacteria; kingdom Bacillati; phylum Bacillota; class Bacilli; order Caryophanales; family Bacillaceae; genus Bacillus; species Bacillus sp. V33-4. Next base: position 8,643 of record NZ_PGVC01000054.1, on the reverse strand, counting down.
CTCTAACAGTTCTTTCGTAGCCTTACTGTAAAGGTGGTATATAGGCTGGGAAGTAATATATAAAAATTCGGTTGGACCGTTAGCCTGAAAGAAATAAGTTACTGCAACAGGATTCTTAAAAAAGGAATCCCCCGGTTTTAAAAACGTTTCTTCCTCCGGATCCAGCAAATGAAGTTCGCCGGAGAGTACATATATGTATTCCAATGCTTCCCACTGCTCTGCAGGCTCAAGCCCCCATCTTGTACCGTTTTCCAGCTTATGATAAATCACTTCAGTCCCATCACCGGAAGCAATTAAGGAAATTTGCAGCCCTTTCATGTGGACCGTTTCAATGAAACTTTTTTCATTTATTATGCCCACTCAAAAACCCTCTTTCTGCCGTGACTATGTATATGCTAAGATACTCTGTACTGAAAAGCACCTTGAGTTTGCATTAGGGATTATACAATTTGACATAAAAAATAGCTTTAATCTCATTCTAGTACATAATTTTCCATAATTCCACAAATTTTTATAGGTATATATTCTTATATTTATAGATTTTACTTTTTTTGATGTTTTTTTGCGGATTTTCAACTATAAACAAGAGAAAAAAAGACTACCAAATGGCAGCCTTTCCTTTCTCCCAAATTACCATGTATTTTTCAATACAATTTTTCCAGTCGCTTTGCCTGATTCCAAATATTGATGGGCTTTGGCAGCTTCATCAAAAGAAAAAGAAGTTTCATCCAACAAAGGACGCAGCTTTCCTTCTTCGATTATCGCAGTTATCTTGTTTAAAATTTCACCGTGTTCATGTCGGTGATCTTCATCCAATATCTTCAATAACATAAATACAACATGCAAAGAAAGGGCTTTTGAGTGCAATGGAGAAAGGTCGTGCGTTGAACGGGCTGCGATCGCCAGTACGGTACCATGAGGGGCAGCTGCTTCAAACGATCTATCCAAATTTTCGCCTCCGACCGTGTCAAAGACGACGTCAAATCCTTTTCCGTTTGTATATTTTTGAACATAATCTTTAACAGATTGCTGACGGTAATTGATGACCGTATCGGCTCCAAGCTTCTGGGCGATTTCTTCTTTCTCTATTGTCGAAACCGTTGTAAAAACATTGGCACCCGCCCATTTTGCGAGTTGGATCGCTACATGTCCGACACCGCCGGCTGCAGCATGGATAAGAATATCCTGCCCTGCTGAGATTTTTCCTTTGTTAAACAGTGCTTCCCATGCTGTGATTGCAACAAGCGGAATCGCCGCTGCTTCTTCCATTGTTATATTTTTTGGCTTATGGGCGAGCAAGCGGACATCTGCAAGCATGAATTCTGCCAGCGCTCCACCAAGTCCTTTAAAACCGCCAGCGCAGCCGTACACTTCATCGCCGGCCTTGAATTTCGTTACCCCGTCCCCAACTTCAGCAACCACACCAGCTACATCTCCGTGTAAGACGGCCGGGAATTCAGGAGCAGCGGCTGGAACTGCCCCGCTGCGAACCTTCGTGTCGATCGGATTCACGCTTGTTGCCTTCACATGAATAAGAACATGGCCTGGCACCACTTCGGGCTTTTGTAGTTCTTCTAATTGAAATGCTGATGGTGCACCAAATGAGTGAATAACTTGAGCTTTCATTCGAATCTCCTCCAGGGATCTATATATGTAAACCTGTGATTTTCGTTTAGCCTTGGACCTTATCTCTTATTGCCCATTTTCGGATTGCTTTTGCTACACCGTCTTCATTATTTGTCGCTGTGATCCAATCGGCTGTTTCTTTCACTATAGGCTGGGCATTCCCCATTGCGATCCCCAATCCTGCCTCTTTGATCATTGCAATATCATTCAAACTGTCACCGACGGCCATGACCTCTTTCATTGTTATGTCGAGCCTGTCGCAGACACTTTTGATTCCCAGCGCTTTATTGATGCCAAGCGGATTGACTTCAATATTTGTCGGGCTTGAATTGGTCACTTCAAACATACCTTTTGTTTCCAATTCGTTTAAGATGATTTCCCTGATTTGGTCGTCCTCAATATCAAAGCCAAATTTCAGCCATTCAAGTGCTTTGATATCGTCAGGCATTTCATTGTTCCAGACGCTATCGCTGCTGATTGCCCAAAAATTTGCTTTATGAGTTTGTGTCAGCCCCCACATCCATTGAACGAGGTCATGCTCGACCCGGTTTCTCTCAATCAGTTCTCCTTTTTCGTTCCATATTTCACTTCCATTCACGGTGACTAAATAAGAAGAAAGTTTAAGCGATTCGGCATATTCCCGGCACGTCATCCGGGAACGTCCGGTACTGAGCACAACATGGATGCCCTGTTGTTGCGCCTCCTCAATCGCCTGTCTGTTTGCCATCGATATTTCTAGCTGATCATTCAATAATGTTCCATCCATATCAAGGGCGATCAGTTTAATATCGTGTTCAGCCTGCTGTTCTGTCATTTGAGTCTTCCTTTCATCTGTTCAGTATAAAATTAGCATACCATCTCAAAATTATTTCCACCATGAATCAAACTTTGTGGCCGGAAGTCTGCGTTTGTGTTCTGAGACCATATAACGATTCTCGATCTTCTCAGCAGCTTCGGCTGAAACTGGTTTTCCCTCAAGATAATCATCAATCACCGCGTATGAGATCCCAAGTTCCGTCTCATCAGCCTGTCCGGGGACGTTATCGAGCAGATCTGCTGTCGGTACTTTTAAATAAAGGCGTTCGGGAGCTCCCAGCTCTTTTAATAAAGCTTTACCCTGGCGTTTCGTTAAACCTGATAAAGGCAGGATATCCGCACCCCCGTCCCCATACTTTGTAAAAAATCCGGTTATAGCCTCTGCCGCATGATCCGTACCAATGACAAGAAACCCTTTTTCACCCGCTGCCGCATATTGCGCGATCATTCTCATTCTTGCTTTTATATTTCCTTTTTGAAAATCGCTCAGTGACTCTTTTACAGCGTTGGTGTACTCGTCTTCTGCCACATCGACCGCTTCCTTAATGTTATACGTAAACTCCTGATCAGCTTTAATGAAATCCAATGCGACCTGGGCATCATTTTCATCAAACTGCACGCCATACGGCAGGCGAATGGCGATAAACCGGGCATTATAGCCCTCATTTCGTAATTCTTCAACAGCCAACTGGGCAAGCCGGCCAGCCAGCGTAGAATCCTGACCTCCACTAATCCCTAATACAAACCCTTTAGCCTTCGACTTTGTTAAATAATCCTTTAAAAAATCGATTCTTTCCCTGATCTCTTCTTTTGGGTTTATTTCTGGTTTAACGTGTAAATCCTCAATGATTTGTTTTTGCAGACTCATCAGTTTAACACCTCTCCATTTCGCAAAAAATTTAAAACTGAATAACAGAATATTATGTAATTCTATGATCGCTGTTTCGCAGAAACCCTTGATTCCCTTCTACTTTGCCTTGGATGAGTAATCTTAAACATATTAGATAATTTTTTAGAAATGAGGCCATTCGGTTGTTCTTATTTTAGCATTCTGTCTATATGAATGTAATCCGAAAAGAAAGGTATTGAATTTACCCTGTTTTTAAAGGTATAAATGCAAAAAAAAGCAGCGGAATAGACTGCTCTTTCCGCTGCTGGACGATCTTAAGCCGGGAATAGAATTTCATCGATAATCCCGTATTCCTTCGACTCTTCGGCACTCATAAAGTAATCTCTGTCCGTGTCTTTTGCAACCTTTTCGATCGGCTGCCCGGTCCGTTCTGCGATGATGTTGTTAATATGCTCTCTCAGCTTCAATATGCGCCGGGCCGATATCTCGATTTCAGTAGCCTGGCCTCGCGCACCGCCGAGAGGCTGATGGATCATCACCTCACTATTTGGCAAAGCATAGCGCTTCCCCTTCGTGCCGGCGAGAAGAAGCATTGCTCCGAATGAAGCCGCCATTCCGGTACAGATCGTCCTGATATCGGGCTTGATGTATTGCATCGTATCGAATATCGCAAATCCTGCCGAGGTTGAGCCGCCCGGACTGTTAATATAGAGCGAAATATCCTTATCCGGTGCATCTGCAGCCAAAAACAATAATTGGGCGATGATCGAATTTGCCATCTGGTCATTAATTTCGTCGCCCACCATAATGATCCGGTCCTTCAAAAGCCGTGAATAAATATCATAGGAACGTTCGCCGCGATTTGATTGTTCAATTACATATGGAATTGCCGTCAACCGTATTCCTCCTGTCATATAAATGGCTATGCTGCCATGCAGAAGGTGCTGAAAGGAGAATGGGCCTGTTTTGCGATTTTTCTTTTTCGAGCCCGCATTTGGACCGGCGCTTCATTCACTAATGAACGAATAGATGGAATTGCTCTAATCAGAACAGCTGGATCCTGTTCATGCAAAGACTCGTAAATAAGCTCGGAGATCTGTTTTTGCTCCCCGTCCTCCCAAAAGGTTGCAACCTCGTAAAACTTGTCGTTAGTCAAACGTTGTTTTGCCCGGAAAAGTGAGCTTTTGACAGCCATTTCGCTTACACTCAAAATGTCCGCAATCTCCTTAACCTGATATTGAAAGGCTTCCTTTAATGTAAAAATGATCGCTTGCTTCGGTGTAAATTGCTGCATTAATAACTCCGTCGTTTCCATTAGCCCGCTGTGTAGTTCCCTGATGGACAATTCAGGACTTGCATCAATCATTTCTTTTTTTCGTTTTCGAACCGTATCAATCCAAAGATTGTAAGCCATTTTGTTCAGTAAAGCAGCGCTGATTACCGGCTTGTGCTGGTAATGCTGAATCGCCTTCAGTATGGTTGCCTGCGCAATGTCGTCTCCATCCCATTTATTTTGGGCCAGAAACCGGCAATATTTTTGCAAACCGGGATATAACGTAACCAAGATATTTTCTGCCTGTTCTGGGCGCGGAGTTTCCAGTTGTTCATTTTTGCCGAGCCTGTTATCCATCATTTCACTCCTTCAGCACCTTTCTGTCTTTTAAACGATTTCGAACGGGAGAAAGATACGGGGTCTAAAATTTTATTTATTTTTTATCCCATATGCTGATACAAGCCTGTTAGTTACGGCAAAAAATGTTATCTTTACAATGATTTCAGTGCGTCTGGGATGGGAATTTCCCCTGAAACGAGATCAAATGAGCGATAAAAAGTGTTTTCTTCATCTAGAGCAGCAAAAATGGTGTGGGCTACATCTTCACGGGGAATCGAACCTCTTTCCAAATTCTCTGCAGCTGACACTTTTCCGGTTCCGGCTTCATTGATGAGACCGCCCGGGCGGATAATCGTATAGGTCAACTCGCTTTGCTCAAGGATTTTATCAGCGTAATGTTTGGCAACATAATATGGTTTTATTGCTTCACTCCAGTTTTCCCTGTTGTGCGACTGGAGAGCACTAACCAATACAAACCTTTTTATCCCGGCTTTTTCTGCTGCTTCAACCGTTTTTGCAGCTCCATCCAAATCGATAAGCAGAGTTTTGTCTGCGCCTGTGTGTCCGCCAGACCCTGCAGTGAAAACAATCGTATCGCAGCCTTTCGCTGCTTCAGCAATAGCATCAACTCTATCCTCCAGATTGGCGACTGCTGTCTCGATCCCCTGCTGCTTTAATTCATTTGACTGTTCTTCCGTTCTGACCATCGCTCTCGGTGTATGTTCCTTGCTTTCTTTTAACAGCTCAATAAGCTTCTTGCCAATTTGCCCGTTTGCTCCCACTACAAGTACTTTCATTTAGCCATACTCCTTTCTTGATTTCATTTTCTGCATCAATTATTTCAAAAATAAAATACGAGGGCAAATCATTGGTTTCATAACAGCCTTTTTATGATTCGTTAATTTCATTGGAAATATAAAAAACCTTTTCCTATTTATGAGAAAAGGCTTGAAATTTAGTAGTTATTAGATACTTTTCAACTCCAGCTCAGCATTAACAAGGGATCCCGGTCAGTTTCGCGACTTGATTATTCATTCTCTGGATGGCGCTATAGTATTCTTTTTCTAAAGAGTCGACAATTTCTGCCACTGTTTCGATTTTATTAATCGCGCCTACCCCCTGGCCTGCGGACCAAATGTCACGCCACGCCTTTGCGTTCGTTTCTTTTTGCATCCCATCAAAATCAACTTCTGCTTTCTTTGTTAATTCGGCTGGATCGAGGCCTGCTTTCACAATGCTCGGTTTCAGCATATTAGCTTTTACTCCTGAAAAGGCGTCGGTTAAAATAAGATCCTCCTGGGTTGCTTCTATGAGCATTTTCCTGTAATCGTCATTTGCCATGCTTTCTGTCGCAACGATAAAGCGCGTGCCTATATAGGCGAGGTCTGCACCAGCAGATTGTGCAGCCAGCAAGCCGCTTCCAGTTGAAATAGCTCCGGCCAGGATAATCACTCCATCCCAAAAAGAGCGGACAATATCGACGAAGGCAAAGCTGTTCAATTCACCAGCATGGCCGCCCGCACCAGCAGCAACAAGAATTAAACCATCCACTCCAGCCGCAGCTGCTTTCTTCGCAAATGCAACATCACTGACATCTGAAAAAACAAGACCTCCGTAACTGTGGACGACTTCGACAACTTTTCGGGGGCTTCCTAAAGACGTAATGACCAGCTTTGGCTGATGTGTTTGAAGCAGTTCCAGTTCATTCTCAAGACGGCTGTATGAACTATGAACGACCATATTCATTGCCCATGGTGCAATCTTCCGTTCAGGCTCTTTTTTGTTTGCTTCAGCCAGTTCCTCATTTAATTGCCCCATCCATTGATCAAGAACCTCAATCGGTCTGGCGTTCGGTGCCGGGAAAGAACCAATCACACCGCTTAAACACGCATTTTTTACCAAATCAGGCCCTGAGACAAGAAACATTGGTGCTGAAATAACAGGAAGCCTTAAATTGCTCCACCACTCATCAGGGATTTTTTTATTCATCTCTTACCCTCCAAGCATTTTTTTAAAATTCAGAATTCCATAGATTTACTTTATCACAAAAGTGAATGAATAGCCATTCAATTTATAAGTTGTAAAAGCGGGAAAAACCCGCTTTTACAACCAGGAGCTTTCCCCCAATGCGAGCACCTTCAACTGGTCTTTATCCAATTCAAGCCGCTCCCATTCTGCATACATTCTTTCTAAAGCTTCTGGTCCTGTATCATCCGCCAAGCGGTAAGCTCCATAATGCATCGGGATAAATGTTTGTCCTTTTAATTGTAAAAAAGCTTTTATCGCATCTTCAGGATTAATATGAGAAGTGGACATAAACCATTCCGGTTCATAGGCACCAATCGGCATAAGGACAATGTCCAGCGTGAATCTGTCAGCAATCTCCTTAAAACCGTTAAAGTAACCGGTATCACCGACAAAATAAACAGATCTGGCCCCGGCTTCAAGCCCTTCAAACACCCAACCGCCCCAATGGGATGTATTTGTATCCGTTAAAGACCTTTTCGTCCAATGCTGGGCAGGGACAAACGAAATTTGCAGGCGAGCCTCTGTAAAAGAGTCCCACCAATTCGCTTCAACTACTTTTTTATATCCTCTTCGCCTAAAGGCTGATTTCAATCCGGCCGGTACATAAAAGACTGGCGAACCTTTCAGTCTTCGGATCGAACCGAAATCAAGGTGATCGTAATGGCCGTGCGAAATGATGACCACATCAATTTCAGGGAGCTGATCAATCTGGATGCCGGGAGCAGTCTGTCTTTTATGCAAGCCCATTCTGCTTGCCCAAACCGGATCAGTTAATATATTGAGTCCGCTCATTTGTATTAGAAATGTTGAATGTCCAACCCATGTAATCGAAAAATCAGTCCTGTTTTCCCGCAGTCTGGCTACTTCTTTAAGGTCAGCCTGGGGAATTTGAACTGTCAAATCCTTCGTTTTCCCCCTTCGTTCCTTTGACCATTTCAGCATATCGGAAAACGAATGTAGATTTTCTACATCCTCATAGTTTTTGTATCTTGTTCGTTTCATCATCTAACCCCTTTTGACCAATTGTAGAACGTTATAGCTTTTTGGCACTCTCTAGGGGATATTATAATGAACTAATATTTTGATAGCAAAAATTCGGTATCATCCTGCAGTCACTTAGAGATTAAAAAAAGTCCACAAGCATTAATCAGCAAGTGGACAAGAAGCTACTTTTGCTTAATTCATTAGCACTTCGATTTAATAAGTATTATACACATTTTCGCATTCTTCGCCTGTTGGCTGGTAAAAACAGTGCAGCTTGTAACGGCCAACGTGTGGCTGGTTATACCAGGTTGGCGGACAGTCGCCCGGAGGTCTGAAATACCACAAGCTAAATTTTGCTGGCCAGCGTCTTTCACCATTTATAACGCGGCGGGCCAGTTGTTTCTCACTTTCTCGTACCCGTTGATAAAAGTAACCCTTCTGTACGGCTTCGAAGGCATGGGGCTGATAGATCATTTGCGGTATGGTACGCAACCCTCTAAAATCGGAGCAATTTGCCCTGATCCGATTTATGCCAACATTGCCAACGAGCAGCATACCAATGTCTCCTTCTCCTTCAGCCTCTGCCCTGAGCAGCCTTGCCAAAAGGTCAATATCAGACTCCCTTGCCTTAACAACTGCCATATCTTCACCTCCCATGTTTCTTCCGTATTGTCAAAAATTAAATATATAAATCAAGCAAATACATTGATATCAGAGGGTTTATAAG
>NZ_PGVC01000053.1:0-12491 GCF_002860225.1 Bacillus sp. V33-4 | reverse complement strand
TGACCCGCACGTACGGATCTGTGAGAGGCGCATGAAATTGTTCATGCGCCTACTCTATTTTGTAAGAATAGATTATCCTGTAAAAAGAATAAATGTCTGGGAGATGAGAGAGAATTGGCGGAAATTGTTCAATCAGCCTGTCCGTTAAATTGCTGGGATAACTGCGGCTTTCATGTAACAGTGGATGCAGGAAAAGTGAAAAAAATCGATGGCAATCCAAACCACCCAATTACCAAAGGTAAAATTTGCGGCCGCGGAAGAATGCTCGAAGCAAGGACGAACTCTAGTGAACGTCTTTTGTATCCGCTCAAAAAAATAAATGGGCAGTTCGAGCGAATTTCCTGGGATCAGGCGCTTAATGAGATTGCAGCCAAGCTTCAATATTTAAAAGAAAGCTTCGGAACCACCTCTGTCCTTCATAGCCATGATTATGCGAATGGCGGGTTGCTGAAAAATCTCGACAGCCGTTTTTTTAACAACTACGGCGGGGTTACTGAAATCACTGGCTCTATTTGTTGGGGATCGGGGATTGAGGGCCAATCATGGGACTTTGGTGATGCTTATAGCCATGGACCGGAAGATTTAATCAACAGCAAACAGATTGTTATTTGGGGACGGAATGTCGCCCGAACCAATATGCACTTTTTTGAAAATCTGCAAAACGCAAAACGGAATGGTGCGAAGCTGATCGTCATTGATCCGATTTATAACGCGACGGCGAAAATCGCTCATCAATACATTTCTATTCAGCCCGGAATGGATGGCATTCTCGCCGCCGGAATCATGAAAGAAATGCTGAGATTGGGACTCGAAGACAGGCACTTTATCAAAAACCATACGATCGGGTTTAAACATTTGGAAGAAGTTTTAGAGACGATAAGCATTGATGAAGTGAGCGAGTTAACTGGCGTTCCTGTCATGACGATAACTGAGCTGGCTGTTCTATACAGTGAAGGCCCGACCTCAAGTTTTTTTGGACTGGGCATGCAGCGTTATGCCAATGGCGGCAATACGATCCGTCTCCTTGATGCACTTGTGGCAGTCAGCGGAAACGTCGGCATTCAAGGCGGCGGCGCAAATTATGCGAACCGGCAGGTGGGACAGAGCTTTAATGTTCAAGCCTTAAGTTCAGCTCACAAAAAAACGGCATCCCGGCAATTTTTGATGATGAAACAAGCTGAATCTATTTTGGCTGCGAAGGATCCGGAAATAAAAATGATTATCGTAACATGCGGAAATCCGCTGACACAGGTGCCTGACACAAACCGGGTCAGACAAGCGTTTACATCGGTAGAGACTTTGGTTGTAATTGACCAGTTTATGACTGATACAGCTGAACTAGCTGATTATGTTCTACCGACAACGACAGCTTTTGAGGAGGAGGATATCTACTATTCTTCTATGTACCATCATTACGCAAATTACGGCCCGAAGCTCGTTGATGCTCCAGGGGAAGCTAAATCGGATTTATGGATTTGGACAGAGCTGGCTAACCGCCTTGGTTTTGGTGCTGAATTCGCTCATACGAGATCAGAATGGCTGGAACTTGGTTTGGAATCCTTATCTGGAGAGGGTGTTACTCTAGAAAAAATTAAACAGGATTCTTTTGCGGAGCTGCCTGTGGATACAGTACCCTGGAGAGAGCGCATTTTTAAAACGCCAAGCGGAAAATATGAATTCCTTTCTGCTGCAGCGATTAAAAAAGGCAGGCAAGGAGAGCTCTCCCTTTCCTTGCCGCATGAATCAAGATGGAGCCAGCCAGAGTTGGCTGAAAAATACCCGTTCACTTTACTGTCGATTCATCCGCTTCGTTCCAACCATTCGCAGCACTATCATTTATTGAATGGTCCAGAGCGCATTAAAGTAGAGGTTTCACCAGACATTGCTAAAAAAAGGAAACTTGCAGATAATGATTTTGTCAGAGTCTGGAATGAGCGTGGGGAGTTAAACGGGTATGTCTCGATCATGAAGCAGGCCCATCCTGGTACAATCAATATCGATGAAGGAACCGGCCGGAAATATGGCGGTGCCGTCAATCTGCTTACATCAAGTGATGTATCGGATAATGGGCTTGGCAGTACGGTTTATGACTGCCTTGTCAATGTGGAAAAGGTGTAAAGCTATAGCCATAATAACAAGCACCCTTGCGGTTAAAAGTGAGGGTGCTTGTTTTCGTAAAAGCAACAGGCCCGCTTATCGGGCTTGTGTTTTTATCTGGTACTATCTATAATTGTGAGAGGCTTGATTAGTACCCGGAAACGGATTTGAATAGATAAAACTATTGTTTGAGGAGTGAACCTGGATGGCTTTAACAGCAGGTATTGTAGGCTTGCCTAATGTTGGTAAATCTACTTTGTTTAACGCAATTACGCAGGCAGGAGCAGAGGCGGCAAATTATCCTTTCTGTACGATTGATCCGAATGTCGGGGTAGTCGAAGTTCCCGATCATCGCTTAAATAAATTAACAGAGCTGGTTGTCCCAAAGAAAACAGTACCAACCACCTTCGAATTTACTGATATCGCGGGCATTGTGAAAGGTGCCAGCAAAGGAGAGGGATTAGGAAATAAATTTCTTTCTCATATTCGTGAAGTTGATGCAATTTGCCAGGTTGTCCGCTGTTTTGCGGATGATAATATTACCCATGTGTCCGGCAAAATAGACCCAATTGATGATATTGAAACGATAAATTTAGAACTGATATTAGCTGACCTGGAGTCCGTTGAAAAGCGGATTGGCCGCGTTGGAAAGATGGCCAAGCAAAAAGATAAAGATGCTGTGTATGAGCTTGAAATTCTTGAAAAACTGAAAGAAGCTTTCGAACAAGAGAAACCAGCGCGCACAGTTGAGTTTACAGAAGAACAAATGAAAGTTGTCAAAGGGCTCCACCTACTGACGATTAAGCCCGTTCTTTATGTGGCAAATGTTGATGAAGATGATGTGGCAGACCCATCCTCGAATGAATATGTCCAGAAGGTGAAACAATTCGCTGCAGAGGATAATGCGGAGGTTATCGTTGTCTGTGCGAAAATTGAATCTGAAATTGCCGAGCTTGAAGGCGAAGAAAAGGCGATGTTTTTGCAGGAGCTGGGCATTGAAGAATCTGGTTTGGATCAGTTAATCCGCGCAGCTTATAACTTGTTGGGTTTAGCCACTTACTTTACAGCAGGTGTACAGGAAGTTCGTGCCTGGACGTTCCGAAAAGGAATGAAAGCACCCCAATGTGCCGGAGTTATCCACTCGGATTTTGAAAGAGGATTTATCCGTGCCGAAATAGTCTCTTACGATGACCTTATTGAGGCCGGCAGTATGACAGCTGCAAAAGAAGCAGGAAAAGTCCGTCTAGAAGGAAAAGACTACGAAGTTAAAGACGGCGATATTATCCATTTCCGTTTTAACGTTTAATAGTTGCACAAATAACCCTGTACTTGCTGCAGGGCTATTTTCATTCACTGGGTTTTCGCTTAAGCTCATAAATATAAACAAATATAAAGGCTTTAAGATTATTTGACAGATCATTGCCTTTAGGCTATGACTATGCTATAATTTGAACTTGTGAGTAATGTATAGTTGCTCCTTGCCCATTTGGGCCGTGTAGACCAAAAGGAGGTGAAAGTGATGAGAAAGTACGAAATTATGTACATCATCCGTCCAAACATTGAAGATGAGGCTAAAAAAGCGCTAATTGAGCGTTTTAATGGCATTCTAGCTGACAATGGTGCAGAGGTAGTTGAAACAAAGGATTGGGGTAAACGCCGTCTTGCTTACGAAATCAATGATTTGCGTGATGGCTATTACCAGATTCTGAAAGTCAACGCTGAAGCAGCTGCGGTTGATGAGTTCGCTCGTTTAGCTAGAATCAGTGAAGATATCATTCGTCATATGATTGTTAAAGAAGAAGATAAATAAGAATACAAAAATTTCCAGTTTGTAAAATGTTTCACGTGAAACATTCTCTGGATGAGGGGAGTTGATTCTGATGATGAATCGTGTCATTCTTGTGGGTCGGTTAACAAAGGATCCCGAATTACGATACACACCAAATGGAGTACCTGTGGCAACCTTTACGCTTGCTGTTAACCGTAATTTTACGAATCAGCAGGGCGAACGGGAAGCAGACTTCATCAATTGTGTTGTTTGGCGCAAACCGGCTGAGAATGTAGCAAATTTCTTGAAAAAAGGCAGTCTTGCTGGAGTTGATGGCAGAGTTCAAACCCGCAACTATGAGGGACAGGATGGAAAGCGTGTTTATGTAACTGAAGTATTGGCTGAAAGTGTTCAATTTCTTGAACCAAGAGGGGCTTCAGGTGACAAAGGCGAGGGTGGATACAATAACCCGCGGGAACAAGGCTCCCCATTTGGTGGAAACAATAATCAGAATCAACGCCAGAACAATAACAACCAAGGTTATACACGTGTCGATGAAGATCCATTTGCCAACAATGGGCAAATCGACATCTCGGATGATGATCTTCCATTCTAACACTCATATAATGACCGGTAAAAAACGAAATAAAGGAGGGAAATGAAAATGGCAGGTGGAGGACGCAGAGGCGGACGTGCAAAACGCCGTAAAGTTTGCTACTTTACAGCAAACGGAATCACTCATATCGATTACAAAGATGTAGATCTTCTTAAGAAATTCATCTCAGAACGCGGTAAAATTTTACCTCGTCGTGTAACAGGTACAAATGCTAAATACCAACGTAAATTGACAGTTGCTATTAAACGCGCTCGCACAATGGCTTTATTGCCATACGTTTCAGGCGAATAATGCACGAAAAGACAGCAGGAAATATTCTGTTGTCTTTTTTTATAAAAAAAGCAGGAATTTTCCCATCTATATGGAATTCTTTTATTGAGTAATAAAAGGAGGAACCTAGATGGATAAAACAAGTTACATAGCGGGTCTTCTTTATTATTTAACCGATAGAGAAGACATCCAGGCTGCTGCAATTGAACTCCTCAACGGGGAGTTAACACTCAAAAAAGCCACCAAGAATAGACAAATTTGTGATTACGTATCTAAAGCCGAAAAGCAATATGCTTCAAACATGATCGATCCGGAACTTCAGAAAAAGGTTGTTTTCTTTGTTGAAAGCCATCTTTTTGAAGTTACCAATAGCTAGCATTAAGCCATTATCAAAAAGAGAGCATAAGGAGAGTGACTCTTTCACTCTTTTATGCTCTCTTTTAATACGAGGGATGTCTCTGACAAGGGATCTTTTTACATTTTCTTATGCTTTGAAATCAGTTTGGTTGAACGTGCTCTTAATAGTAGCTAAAATAGACTTTATGGGGAAATAAATCAGAGGTGAATTATGAAAAATGTATATAATTTGACGCAAGGGGCCGTTTTTCTTGCCATTTATACAGTCTTATTGCTGATAACGCTCTATGTGCCGGTCATCGGCACTGTCATAAATTACTTTTTACCATTTCCGTTTATATTGTTTTCAGCTAAACATGAATTGAAAAGCTCGGCTGTATTCCTGGTTGCGTCGATACTGCTTTCTTTCATTGTTGGGTCCTTTTTTGGTATTTCGTTAACCTTGGGCTTTGGATTGACTGGGTTAATAACCGGATATTTAATTAAAAAGCAAAAGAGCAGAGTTGTCATTTTTATCGCAGCCTCGTTCGTTTTCCTTCTTAATTTGATCGTGCAGTATGTCGTTGCAGTCATCCTGTTTCAGATAAACTTTATTGAAGAGCTAATGACAATTCTGCGTCAATCGGTCGACATGTCGATTAAGATGCTTACATCGTTCGGCCAGGAGCCGGATGGTCGCGTTATTGAACGCTTTGAATCGGGAATTGACATGATTGAAACCTTAATGCCAAGCCTTTTTGTGCTTTTTTCGTTTTTAAGTGTATTTTTAATCCATTTAATCTCGATGCCTATAGTCCAGAGGCTGGGACTGACACCACCCAAATGGAAGCCTTTACGAGAACTTGTGCTGCCGAAAAGCTTGCTTTGGTACTATTTATTTGCTTTAATTGCATCATTGCTGATTAGGCCTGAAGAAGGGACATACTGGTACTGGGCACTTGCGAACCTGGTGTATATTCTGCAGTTTTTTATGATATTACAGGGAATTTCATTTATTTTTTTTATAAGCTACGTAAAGGGCTATTCAAAAGCGATTCCGATTTTTGTAACAATACTTGCTTGCCTGTTCCCTTTTGTTCTTTATATTGTAAGGATATTAGGTATAATTGACATAGGCTTTAATTTAAGACAGCGTTTAATAAAGTAGATGACTGACATTTCACTACTGTTATAGGAGTTGAAAAAATGCCTTCTTACTTGGAAAAAAGATCCATACGGTATCTGATTTATGGATTAATGGGCGTAACAGTGGTGATTCTAGGGGTTCTAGCATATTATAATTGGATTTTAAGCGTTATTGGGTTGGCTCTTGTTGCCCTTCCTTTTTATTTACTGATCATGCTTGATTATAAGCAGCGTAAAGAGACCGAGGATTACATCTCCACTTTATCCTACCGGGTCAAAAAGGTCGGGGAAGAAGCACTGATGGAGATGCCGATTGGAATTATGCTCATTAATGATGACTATATCATTGAGTGGACCAATCCATTTCTTGCCTCTTGTTTTCATGAGGATACACTCGTTGGAAGGTCACTGTATGATGCCGCCGATTCGCTGATTCCGATTATTAAGCAGGAAATAGAAACCGAAATTATCACAATTCATGACCGTAAATTCAGGGTTATTCATAAACGGGAAGAACGCCTTCTGTACTTTTTTGATGTGACAGAACAAACAGAAATAGAAAAAATGTACCATGATGAACGTACCGTAATTGCCATTATCTTTTTAGACAACTATGATGAGCTGACACAGGGGATGGATGATCAAACCCGCAGCAACCTTAACAGTCTCGTTACCTCAATCCTCAATAAGTGGGCAAATGAGAATGGCGTTTTTCTAAAAAGAGTTTCCTCGGAACGGTTTATTGCCATTTTTAATGAAAGCATTCTCCACTCTTTGGAAAAAGGGAAATTTGGAGTCCTGGATGAGGTTCGGGAAGCTACTTCCAAGCAGAATGTAGCGCTCACCTTAAGTATCGGCGTTGGAACAGGAGTATCTTCACTGCCTGAACTTGGCTCGCTTGCCCAGTCAAGCCTGGATTTGGCGCTTGGACGGGGCGGTGATCAAGTTGCGATTAAACAGACAAACGGGAAAGTTAAGTTTTTTGGCGGTAAAACAAATCCAGTTGAAAAAAGAACGAGAGTCAGGGCACGCGTGATTTCCCACGCCTTAAAGGAATTGGTTACTGAAAGTGATAAAGTGATTGTGATGGGCCATAAGAGCCCTGATATGGACGCGATTGGTTCGGCGATCGGTATTCAGAAAGTCGCGAATATGAACCAGCGGAAGGGTTATATCGTTGTCGATAGTGCAGAACTTGATACAGGTGTCAGGCGGCTTATGGAGGAAATTAAAAATCATGAAGCGCTAAGGGATAGTATCATAACTCCAGATCAAGCTCTTGAAATGGCAACGGATGATACACTGTTAGTCATTGTTGATACTCATAAGCCTTCTTTTGTCATTGATGAAAGGCTTGTGAAACGAATTGATAAGGTTGTTGTTATCGATCATCATCGCCGCGGTGAGGAGTTTGTGGAAAATCCGCTTCTCGTTTACATGGAGCCATATGCTTCGTCAACAGCAGAGCTTGTTACTGAGATGCTCGAATATCAGCCTAAACGTGGAAAAATTGATATGCTCGAAGCAACAGCCCTTCTGGCAGGAATCATCGTTGATACTAAAAGCTTCACGTTAAGGACGGGCGCAAGAACATTTGATGCCGCTTCCTATTTGCGCGGACAAGGCGCCGATACTGTTTTGGTCCAAAAGTTTTTGAGGGAAGATATCAATACTTATGTAAGAAGGGCAAAGCTGATAGAAACGGTTGACTTTTATCATGACGGAATAGCGATAGCCCGGGGCAATGAAGATGCTATACATGACCAGGTGCTCATCGCCCAGGCAGCCGACACCCTGTTGACGATGGACGGTGTTGGAGCATCGTTTGTCATTTCGAAGCGATCACAAGATATGATTGGGATTAGTGCACGTTCGCTGGGAGATGTGAATGTCCAGATCATCATGGAAATGCTTGATGGTGGGGGACATTTAACCAATGCGGCTACCCAACTGGCCAATATAACAATAAACGAGGCTGAAGAACGATTAAAAGCAGCGATAGATGAGTATTTAGAAGGGAGAACGAAAAAATGAAAGTGATCTTTTTAAAAGATGTAAAAGGAAAGGGAAAAAAAGGTGAAGTCAAAAATGTGGCAGATGGCTACGCCCATAATTTTTTAATTAAGCAGGGCCTAGCCATAGAAGCGAATAACGCCAATGTAAGCTCCTTAAATGCTCAAAAGAAAAAAGAAGAAAAACAGGCGGCAGAAGAATTTGAAGAAGCAAAAAGACTAAAAGAAAAGCTTGAGAAGGTTACGGTTGAATTATCTGCAAAAGCAGGGGAAGGCGGTCGCCTTTTTGGTTCAATCACAAGCAAACAAATTGCCGAAGAGCTCCAAAAGAAAGAAAACATTAAGATCGATAAACGAAAAATTGAATTAGATGATGCGATCCGTTCATTGGGTTACACAAAGGTACCAGTGAAGCTTCATACCGAGGTGACTGCTTCTTTAAATGTTCATGTGAAAGAAGCAAACTAAAATTGGCAGTTCCATTCCCGAACAATCATGATAAAATGAAAGAGTTAAACATTTAATGTGATCGGTTGAGCTGGTCACATTTTTTCTGGGGTTTTTTTGAAAAATCATTCCTCTGGAAAAAGGGAGGTTTGTAATTATGAGTGATTTATTTGCAGATCGGCTTCCCCCGCAAAATCTCGAAGCCGAACAAGCCGTTCTTGGCGCAATCTTTCTGGAACCGTCATCATTAACGCTTGCATCGGAGATATTAATTCCAGAGGATTATTACCGGGCAGCTCATCAAAAGATTTTTAATGTCATGCTAAAGTTAAATGATGAGGGGAAAGCGGTTGATTTAATCACCGTAACAGAAGAATTAGCAGCAGCCAAACTATTGGAAGACACAGGCGGAGTCAGTTACTTAAGTGAACTGGCAGGGTCTGTACCTACAGCAGCCAATATTGAGTATTATGCAAAAATCGTAGAGGAGAAATCTTTACTGCGCCGTTTAATCCGCACTGCAACATCGATTGCACAGGACGGGTTTACGCGTGAAGACGAGGTTGAAGTCCTCCTTGGGGAAGCGGAAAAAAGTATTCTTGAAGTCGCACAGCGGAAAAACGCTGGTGCTTTTCATAATATTAAAGATGTATTAGTGCGAACCTATGATAATATCGAAACGATGCATAATCGCGTTGGTGATGTTACCGGAATTGCAACCGGCTTTGCTGAGCTTGATAAAATGACTGCGGGTTTTCAGCGAAATGACTTAATTATTGTCGGTGCGCGGCCTTCTGTCGGTAAGACAGCGTTTGCTTTAAATATTGCCCAAAACGTGGCAACTAAAACGGGAGAGAACATCGCGATCTTCAGTTTGGAAATGGGTGCGGAGCAGCTTGTCATGCGTATGCTGTGTGCAGAAGGAAACATTGATGCACAAAGGCTGCGGACCGGCTCCTTGACTGATGAGGATTGGGGAAAGTTGACGATGGCGATGGGCAGTCTGTCAAATGCCGGCATCTTTATCGATGATACACCGGGAGTCAGGATAACCGATATTCGTTCAAAATGCCGCCGTTTAAAACAGGAACATGGCTTAGGAATGATTTTGATCGATTACCTTCAGCTCATTTTAGGGAGCGGCCGTTCTGGAGAAAACCGACAGCAGGAAGTTTCGGAAATCTCGCGTTCTTTAAAGGCCCTCGCCCGTGAACTGCAGGTTCCTGTGATCGCCCTTTCCCAGCTTTCCCGTGGCGTGGAACAGCGCCAGGATAAGCGGCCAATGATGTCGGATATCCGTGAATCGGGAAGTATCGAGCAGGATGCCGATATTGTCGCGTTTTTGTACCGTGATGATTACTATGATAAAGAATCAGAGGACAAAAACATTATCGAAATTATCATTGCGAAACAGCGTAACGGCCCGACTGGAACCGTTCAGCTTGCCTTTGTAAAAGAATATAATAAGTTCGTAAACCTGGAAAGGCGTTACGATGGATCAGCAATGCCACCTGGAGCATAATGATTGATAAGGATCAGATGGGTTAAACTATCTGGTCCTTTTTTATAGTTTTGTATTTTTACGAACATATATTAATATTTTAATATAAAATGTTCGTGTTTTATTGACTTTTCCATGAAAGAGTTGATAAACTTAGGATGTTAAAATCGGAAAAAAATTAAAAAATGATTTTTTGGAGGTGCTTTAATGTCTTCGGTTGTTGTGGTAGGTACACAGTGGGGAGATGAAGGAAAAGGAAAGATTACCGACTTTCTTTCTGAAAATGCTGAAGTAATTGCTCGATATCAGGGTGGTAACAACGCTGGACATACGATTCGCTTTGATGGTGTAACATACAAGCTGCACTTAATCCCATCAGGAATTTTTTATAAAGAGAAAATTTGCGTGATCGGCAACGGAATGGTCGTCGACCCGAAAGCACTTGTAAAGGAATTGGCCTACTTACATGAAAGAGGCATTGTTACAGATAATCTGCGGATCAGTAATCGCGCACATGTTATTTTGCCATACCACTTAAAATTAGATGAGGTTGAAGAGGACAGCAAAGGCGCAAATAAAATTGGCACCACGAAAAAGGGAATCGGCCCAGCGTATATGGATAAGGCTGCCCGGATTGGTATCCGGATTGCTGATTTGCTTGATCGGGAAGTGTTTGAAGAAAAGCTTGCCCGCAATCTTGAAGAAAAGAATCGTCTATTGGAACGTATTTATGACACGGAAGGGTTTAAGATCGAAGAAATATTGGATGAATATTATGAATACGGACAGCAAATCAAGCATTATGTACGTGACACTTCTGTTGTCCTTAATGATGCACTTGATGAAGGAAGAAGGGTGCTATTTGAAGGGGCTCAGGGAGTGATGCTTGATATCGACCAGGGCACATATCCTTTCGTTACCTCTTCAAACCCGGTTGCAGGCGGAGTAACAATCGGTTCTGGTGTAGGACCGACGAAAATCAAGCACGTCGTTGGTGTTTCAAAGGCATATACTACACGTGTAGGCGATGGTCCTTTCCCGACCGAATTAAATAATGAAATTGGCCATCAAATTCGCGAAGTAGGCCGTGAATATGGAACAACGACTGGGCGTCCCCGCCGTGTCGGCTGGTTTGACAGTGTTGTTGTTCGCCATGCCCGCCGTGTCAGTGGGATCACCGACCTTTCTTTAAATTCAATTGATGTTCTGACAGGTATCGAAACTTTAAAAATTTGCGTTGCCTACAAGTATAAAGGAGAAACGATTGAGGAATTCCCGGCAAGCTTGAAGGTGTTGGCAAAATGTGAGCCTGTTTACGAAGAACTTCCTGGTTGGACGGAAGACATTACTGGCTGCAAATCTTTAGACGATCTGCCGGTAAATGCGCGTCATTACCTCGAACGTGTTTCTCAGTTGACAGGAATACCGCTTTCAATCTTTTCAGTAGGACCGGACCGTTCTCAAACAAACGTTGTCCTCAGCCCATGGCGCCAACATTAATCAAAAAACAGGAAGCCCGTATTTTCAGGGTCTTCCTGTTTTTATATTCAAACAAAAAAGGAATTGTTTTCATGCTGTTTGATAGGGTAAAAAAAATATGTACATTCAAATATTCCTATGGTAATATTAGAAACGTCGTTAAAAACATGAAGTGTTATTTTAACACGAGCCATTAGCTCAGTCGGTAGAGCATCTGACTTTTAATCAGAGGGTCGAAGGTTCGAGTCCTTCATGGCTCACCATATATTATGGCCCGTTGGTCAAGCGGTTAAGACACCGCCCTTTCACGGCGGTAACACGGGTTCGAATCCCGTACGGGTCATTTTGAAATACAACAATCTCTAAGGCTAACAATTTTCAAAATAAACAAATTGAACCCTGAGACTCTTAGATTAATCCGGTCCCGTGGTGTAGCGGTTAACATGCCTGCCTGTCACGCAGGAGATCGCCGGTTCGATCCCGGTCGGGACCGCCATACATAATTAAGCTCAGCAACTCAGCTGTGAGATCTTTTTTAGCAAAGGGTCAAACAGCATTTTGAAATTTAGGAACAACTTACAATTTGGCTCAGTAGCTCAGTCGGTAGAGCAGATTGCTCACATCAATGAAAAGCTTCTGTGGCAATCTGCGAGAAAGATCGTGAGATCTTTTGAGCAAAGGGTCAAACAGCATTTTGAAATTTAGGAACAACTTACAATTTGGCTCAGTAGCTCAGTCGGTAGAGCAGATTGCTCACATCAATGAAAAGCTTCTGTGGCAATCTGCGAGAAAGATCGTGAGATCTTTTGAGCAAAGGGT
>NZ_PGVC01000052.1:0-16785 GCF_002860225.1 Bacillus sp. V33-4 | reverse complement strand
GCTACGCCATTATCTGGATGAGAAGGGAAATAATTCTCCTACAAACATTTTACTCATACCAAGGTTAAAACGATCATTTTCTGTGATGAAAACATTTTTACTAATCCAATGATGACTAAACAGTTTTCGCAAAATTTCGACGCGATTCTCATATTTCATGTCTATTATTCTTAATAATGGGTAATTACGAAATAAATGAATAAATCGAGAATTTGAGTTTAAAATAATAATAGATGGCCAGTTTGAAAGAGGGGTTTATGAATGAACTTATTGAAAATCGCAGCTGTATCTTTCTTGCTTGCCAGCTCCAGCAGTGCCGCTGTGGCCAAAGATGAGCGTACACTTGCTAACCAGCCTAAGCGCGAACATCTACCATTTGTAAGAGAACTCCCAGAGGAGATGGCGAGATTTAAGTTTGATACAGGACACGAATTTACATACCCGGATGCAGTTAAAGGAGTTTATGTAACTGGACATTCAGCCGGAGGAGAAAAATTTAATCAGTTAACACAACTTCTGGATCATACGGACCTAAATGCAATGGTTATTGATATCAAAGACGATCGGGGGAACCTTACATATCTGCCGGAAGAGGGATCAACCTACCATGGTATTGGCAAGCCCTATATAAAAGATCCTGCCGCAATGTTAAAAACTTTGGAGGAGAAACAGATATACCCGATTGCCAGAGTAGTTGTGTTCAAGGACTCCGTTTTGGCGGCGATGAAGCCGGAATGGTCTTTTAAAGAAGGGAATGAAATATGGAAAAATGGCAGGAATGAATCGTTTGTCAATCCGTATTTAGGAGAAGTATGGGATTATAATGTCGGAATTGCGATTGAGGCGGCAAAACTGGGCTTTCAGGAGATTCAGTTTGATTATGTCCGCTTCCCTGAAGGGTTTGAGACTCGTGATACATCGTTGAATTATTCGAAAGGGCAATATGAAACAACGAGCAGTACCAACATTGAAAGCCGGATCAGTGCCGTTACTGATTTTGTAAAGTATGCAGAGGAAAAACTTGAACCTTACGGGGTTAATGTCTCTGTTGATATTTTCGGCTATACTGCGACACTGCCTGAAGCGCCGGGGATCGGCCAAAATTTTTCGCGAATTTCCGAACACGTTGATGTCATTTCCTCCATGATTTACCCGAGTCATTGGACTCCGTATTTTGGCGTGAGCAAACCCGATCTTCAACCATACGAAATTGTATCGGCTTATACACAACTAGAGAAAGCAAAACTGGCAGAATTGAGCGATCCACCTCTATCGCGGCCATGGCTGCAGGATTTCACGGCAACTTGGCTTGGCCCAGGAAATTATCAGGTTTATGGCAAGGCCGAGATCGAAGCACAAATTCGCGCGCTGAGCGACAATGGTATAAACGAATTTCTGCTTTGGAACTCCGGGAATAAATATACTGGTGATGTGGATTATACACCGTAAAAAAACGCTCTAACCTGTTGATGGGCTTCGAGCGTTTCTTGACCAAATGTTAAAAATGCTATTTCTTTTTGCCGCCGACTGTTTTCCAGCCGGTTTGCATTCTGGCAGATTGATCGGCAAATTCGGTTTTGTGCTTGCCACCAAACACTTTTTCGCCAATTCCGTTTACCAGGACGCCCATTAACGCCGTAATGGCAACGATCAGCAATGCGACGATTGTTAAATCCATTATGTAACCACCCATAATATGTAACCCTCCATCGTTCTTTTTCACGGTCTTCGAAAAAGATGAAATAATCCCACTGCTTTTATTGTAAAAGAAGTGAAGCGGTATTGAAAGGGGGAAATCTACAAATACTTCGGTTTAAGATAGCAAATTTTTGAACAAGCGTATGATTGAAAGGAGCAAGTACATGCATTGGTATGAAAAATTGAATCAGTATTTTCCTGTTGAGGAAATGAAATCAAAAGAGCATATGGAAATGCTGCTGAAAGAACGGGCAAATATTTATCATAAAGACGAAGGACCGCATCATGTTTTAATGTATGCTGAACTGGACCGCTTTGTATTTATTGATTATTTGTTTGTCTCAAAGGATGCAAGAGGCGAAGGGATCGGACATAAATTACTTGAGAACTTGAAGCGGAAAGGAAAGCCGATCATTCTTGAAGTAGAGCCGATCAATTATGAAGATACAGACACCGAAAAAAGGCTCCGTTTTTATAAACGGGAAGGCTTCCAGCACGCCAACTCGATCGGGTATAGCCGCCGTTCGCTCGCTACAAATGAAATAAATGAAATGGAAATTCTCTATTGGGCGCCAAATCAGGAATCTGAAGAAATCATCTTTGAATCAATGAAGGAAACGTATGAAATGATTCATACCTATAAAGACAAGCAGTTTTATGGAGAATCATATCAGCCTGTGGAAGAAGTATTAACAATTGGTGAAAAAAACAATAGAAACAACCTATTGGAAAATATTTAATCACTGTAAATGATCCGAAAGAGAATCACTCATTTTCATTCCTGGGAGAATAATTGAGAATGAAAAATAATTTTTATTTTTAGGTTTAAGTTTTTTTGCTAAGGGTAAATAAACAAATAGAATTCAAAATTGACTAAACTTTCTAGCGTAAATTTGGATATAGTTGGATATAAATGTGGGAAATTGCTTTGGATGTTAAGAAAAATCACCGGGGGTGAAGAGATTTTATAAATAAACGTAAAAAAATGAAACTTTTCAGGTGTTCATTCGTCTTATCTATTAGGTTAATGGAGGATTGGCATAAAATTCAGATGAGAAACAATTCATTTTTCTTTGAAAAAGGGTACCAAACTAATCTTAATTAGTGTATAATACATAATATAAATTACTTATTTAAAGTAATTTTAATTTTAGAAAATACCTCCATTAAAGAATACTTTTACATGGCGTTATTATATATTGTTAAGGGAGTGTGGATGCTGATGGTTACTTTATACACTTCACCAAGTTGTACATCATGCAGAAAAGCTAAATCATGGCTTGAAGAACATGAAATTCCATATAGAGAAAGAAACATATTCTCAGAGCCATTATCAATTGATGAAATTAAGGAAATTTTGCGAATGACAGAAGACGGAACTGACGAAATTATCTCCACTCGTTCAAAAACTTTCCAAAAATTAAATGTTAATCTCGAAACAATGCCGTTACAAAATTTGTTTGAATTAATTAAAGATAATCCGGGCTTGCTTCGCCGTCCAATTATTATCGACGAGAAAAGATTACAAGTAGGCTATAACGAGGACGAAATTCGCCGTTTCCTACCTAGAAAAGTTCGTACCTACCAGCTTCGTGAAGCGCAGCGCCTTGTAAATTAAACAGTAACCGCCTCTTCTTCCATTTATTGCGGAGAAGAGGTTTTTTATATGGGGGTATTATAAAAGTAAACGATTTGGATTATTTGTACTAGACAGCGAGATCTGTTAAAATAAAGCAACCCTTTTTTAAGGAAAATAGACGATCAAAGAAGGTAAATCAGCATAAAAATAAATAGGCAAGTAATGGTTTTTTATGAACTATAAGATTTTATTTCCCTTATTTTATGTTTTATCATAAAATAAAAGTACAAGGTACAAAACAATGTCCGCCTGAGACTAAAATACGATTATTACCGTTAATTTAGGGTAACAGGTTAGCATAAGCTTCTGTATGGGGGTATTTAGTCCCTTCATTACTTGCAAGAAGGGAGAGGTTTCCTGATGGAAATAGAACGTATTAACGAACATACGGTAAAGTTTTATATTTCCTATGTTGACATAGAGGAAAGAGGCTTCGACCGCGAAGAGATCTGGTACAACCGGGAAAGAAGCGAAGAGCTATTCTGGGAAATGATGGATGAAGTTCATCAAGAGGAAGAGTTTGCTGCTGAAGGGCCTCTATGGATTCAAGTTCAGGCGCTTGATAAAGGTTTGGAGGTTCTTGTGACAAAAGCCCAGCTTTCCAAGGATGGCCAAAAATTCGAATTGCCTGTACCTGATGAAAAAATCAAGGATATTCCTGTTGATGAGCGAATTGAAGAAATGCTTGATCAACATTTTAACCCTAGAGGGGATATAGAAGAAGAGGCATTGGAAGATGAAAGTCTTGACTTCCTTCTGTCGTTCGGCGATTTTGAGGATGTTATTTCGTTGTCACATCGCCCTGGAATCGACTCATTACTTGCCAAGCTATATTCATTTGAAGGCAAGTATTATCTATATGTGGAATTCCCGGAAGAGGATTTGGAAGAAGAAGAAATTGATAATTTGCTCAGTGTTCTTCTTGAATACGGCAATGAGACACAAATGACCATTCACCGTATTGAGGAATACGGAAAGGTCATTATCGAGGAAGACGTTTTTGTTACCTTGCGCAAATACTTTTCATAACATATACCGATTTCAAATTTGAAGTCGGTTTTTTTATGCCTTTTTTTTTGAAAAATTTCATCGGCGGCGGTTAATTAACACGAAATTTTTTCGTTTAGGCAGGAAATTATTTTCCTTGCTCGAATTAAAAAAAGAAAGGAGGAGGTATATGCTGACTGCGAAAACGAAAACAGGAGAATATTTTTCACTCGGCGATCATTATCGATATGAGTTCCTCGATGATTTACGAAAGAGGGAGGAATTTTATTGCCCCCACTGCGATGAAAAACTGATTTTGAAAATCGGTACGAAAAAAGTCCATCACTTTTCCCATTATCATGACAGCATCTGTACTGCTGCCGGAGCTGAAGCGGAATCCCTGTACCATATGGAAGGAAAGCTGAACCTGTACTCATGGCTTAAACGACAGAACTTGCAGCCGATACTGGAACACTATATTCCTGAAATTAACCAGCGGGCTGATATCTCGTACACGTATAAAGGTAAAAGGATCGCTCTTGAATATCAATGTTCACCGATCAGCTCAAAACAATTTATCGACAGGACAAACGGTTATCTCCGCTTCAATTGGATCCCGATATGGATTCTGGGAGGAAAGCTGCTCAAACGGAAGACAGCAGATATAGCATCGTTTTCCCAGTTTCATTTTTTATTTTTCAGACAACATATCGAAAAATGGAACCTTCTGTGCTATTGCCCCGTTACCAATCAATTCATTACCATCCATCATCCGATTTCGATGTCTCCACGCCATGCATTTGTTCAATTCAGCTTCTCAACCCCGACAAAAACCGATATCCAACAACTGCTCACAGCAACGAGCTCACCTTCCTTTTCCCTGAACGCGTGGAGAAAAGAGTTGGATCGTTATAAACTGACATTCTTCGGCCGGACAAAATCCGCAAACCTATCTTTTTTAAAAGAAATTTACCGCCATTCCTTAAACATCTCTCTGCTTCCATCTATTATTGGGCTTCCGACTGCAAATAGTTTGTTTATCGAGACCTCCCCGCTTATTTGGCAAACATATTTATATATGGATGTTCTGCAAAAATACAGAAGCGGCGAAGTTCTATCCATCCAGCAACTTTACCACTGTTTTTCACAGCGATTAAAAAAGAATCAAATTAATATTAGAAGCCTGCCACTAGTAAAAGGTAGTTGGCCATTAGCTGTGCAAGGATATGTAAAGCTTCTTGTTGATACCGGTTACCTGGCGTGGAGGAACAAAAACAATTTAGCAGTATTAAAGCAAATTATCAGACCTGAGACGTCAGCTCAAAAGTCAACAGCGGATGAATTGATGTATCGAAATTTCGGGCCTGCCATCATGCGGAACTTATAATGAAAAAAGCGCCAGGAACATACAATAAAAGGGGATTTGCATTTTCCAGCAGGTGCAGACAGCGGAAATGCTATGATTGCTTAGTTTTTGTGCATTTCTTGCAGGTTATGGTACTTTATATTAAAGGAAGGAGATTGCCCTGTACAACGAGAATTTAGAAGCATACCGTCATGATCGAGTTCAAGCATACATCTTGAACAAATCTTGTGCTTCTTCTCACAATTCTATAAATGGAGATGACGAATATGACAAATGAAACAGCGGTAAAAAAACTGCCGGCAAGGGATGAAATTACCTTAGAGGATACATGGAGACTCGAAGATATTTTTCCGACGGATGATGCGTGGGAGAAAGAATATCAACAAGTAAAAGAACTTATTCCAGAAATGAAGAAATACCAGGGAACGCTTGGTGAGAGTGGACAGCATTTGTTCGAAGCCCTTTCAGTCCAGGATCAATTAATGGAACGCCTTGGGAAATTGTATACATATGCCCATATGCGCTACGACCAGGATACAACCAATTCCCACTATCAGGCACTTGATGACCGAATCAAGAACTTGTATTCCCAGGCAGCCAGTGCGCTTGCCTATATTGTTCCGGAAATATTGACAATTGATGAGGCACAGCTTAAAAAGTTTTTGGAAGAAAAACCGGACCTCAAGCTTTATGAACATGCCCTCGAAGAAATTAATCTGCAAAGGCCGCATGTGCTCTCGGCCGAGCAGGAAGCCTTATTGGCTGAAGCTTCCGAGATTATGAACGTATCGAGTACGACCTTTGGCATGCTTAATAATGCAGATTTGGAATTTCCAAGCATTAAAAATGAGAATGGTGAAGAAGTGGAAGTGACCCATGGCCGCTATATAAGGTTTTTGGAGAGCGAGGATCGTCGGGTTCGCGAGGATGCGTTCAAAGCTGTATATAACACATATGGGCAGTACCGAAATACTTTTTCGAGTACACTCAGCGGTACGGTCAAGCGGGATAATTTTAATGCGCGAATCCGGAAGTATCAATCTGCACGCCATGCAGCGCTGGCAGCTAACAATATTCCCGAGAGCGTCTATGAAAATTTAGTGAATACGATCAATGACAATCTTCACCTTTTACATCGCTATGTCAAGCTGCGCAAAAAAGTATTGGGGCTTGATAAGCTTCATATGTATGATCTGTTTACTCCGCTTGTTAAAGACGTCAAAATGGAAATCAGCTATGAAGAAGCGCAAGAGATCATTTTAAAAGGGCTGGCTCCGCTTGGAGAAGATTATATAAGCGTTTTAAAAGAAGGTTTTGAGAATCGCTGGGTTGATGTGCATGAAAATAAAGGAAAGCGGAGCGGAGCCTATTCATCCGGCGCATACGGAACAAATCCATATATTTTGATGAACTGGCAGGATAACATCAACAATTTATTTACACTTGCCCATGAATTTGGCCATTCCGTGCACAGCTATTATACACGCAAAAATCAACCATATCCTTATGGCGGCTATTCAATCTTTGTTGCAGAAGTAGCATCAACCTGTAATGAGGCGTTATTAAATGATTATCTGCTGAAAACGATTGACGATGAACAAAAACGCCTATACTTATTGAACCATTATTTGGAGGGCTTTAGAGGAACGGTTTTTCGCCAGACAATGTTTGCTGAGTATGAGCATCTTATTCATCAAAAAGCACAGAATCACGAAGCTTTAACAGCAGACTTGTTAACAAAGGACTACTACGAATTAAACCAAAAATACTTTGGCCGTGAAGACATTGAAATTGATGAGGAAATTGGCCTCGAGTGGTCACGGATACCTCACTTTTACTATAATTATTATGTGTACCAATATGCGACAGGCTACAGTGCAGCAACCGCTCTGAGCAAGCAAATTCTTGAACAAGGAAAACCGGCCGTCGACCGCTACCTAGACTTCCTGAAAGCGGGCAGCTCGGATTATCCAATTGAAGTATTGAAAAAGGCTGGAGTAGACATGACAAGCTCGAAGCCGATTGAAGAAGCATGTAAAGTTTTTGAAGAAAAACTTAACGAGATGGAACAATTATTATCGTAAGACATGGTAACATATAGACAGAACAAAAGCCGGACTTGAACGATGTTCTATTCAAATTCGGCTTTTTTTATGGTGTAAAATGGGTAATCACCGCAAAAAATGTATCCGAATAAACACTAAAATCCTTTGAACTTTTTCCGTTCGTTTAAGTATAAGAAAAAAATAAGCAATGAAATAAACAAGAGCGGACCGCTAATGAAAACAGGAATTAACTTCATCAGGCCCAGGAAATGAAGGCCAAAAGCAACTAAGATAAACAGCAGCATAATTCCTATGATAGTATTTTGCAAAATCAGGCTCCTCCTTTTTTAACACATTAAAAACATCGTTGATACCATCTATATGAAACAGTGAATACCGGGGTTTCATATGTAGAAATGTCAGTTACCCTAATAAATATGCAGTTGTCCATGATCACATCACTTGTTTTTGACAATATTGTGAAATAACACACAAACTATTGCTACTCCGCCCAAACTCGTGGTATATTACAGACGTGAAGTTGATCACAAACAAACATATACCCCTTTGTTTGACCGTGAAAAATTTCTCCCATCCCCTTTGTTCGTAAAGAAAAAGCTCTGCCAAATGAGGCAGAGCTTTTTTCTGTTAATCATTGTATTTCCAAAACATACCGTATTTAACGGGGATTTGCTCTACCAGTTGTTTTAGTAAAAGTTTTTTCATTTCTCGTTCGACTTCGCTTACGGATAAATTATAAACAACTGCAATTTCCTTTGAAGCGACAAGCCCGTAATGTTGCAAGAAATCTTCCAGGGGGGGAGGACTGTTACGTTCCGGTTTTTCCTGGAGCATTTCCTCTAAAATTTGTACATAAACCTCATAAGGATAAGAGCCGGTAATTTTGATACCTTCCTCTTCTACTTGTTCATTGAAAAAGACAAGAGCAGGGATTTCCTGAATATCCATTTCGGCAGTTATTTTTAAGTCACATTGAAAAGCTTTTGAAGCACTTTCAGAATGGATATCGGTTATAAACTCTTCAACATCAAGTCCGACGCTTCTTGCACAATGTTTTAAGACGTCAAAGTTAGAGACGTTCTGTTTTTCTAAAAATAGTACTTCCTGCAGCTTCCTTAGGAACTTGATTCCTGACTTTCTTCCCTGCAGCTCGGCCGCTTTAATGGCCATCGACGCAAGATAAGGGGAGGAAATCGGATTTTCGAGCCATACACTGCCGTCACACGACATTCCCGATCTGCTGGCTGTTTTCTCCCACAATTCTGCAATATTCTCATAGTTTTTTCTTCTGCCAAGATTAAGTGTTGCGAGGCGGCCGCTTAAAATATGCTTGATCGAAAAATAACGCCCGTATTCGATTTGCAGCTTTTTAATGATTGGTTCCAATGCCCAGCATTCAGGGCATAGCGGGTCAACAAACATATATATTTCGATTGGCCTCTTATCAATAGCGTGGCAGTGAGACGATAAGAACGAGTTTTTTTGTGATTTCACTCAGGACCCACCCTCTATTTCTGTATCATCTGGCGTATTTATCATATGCTGGGCAGTCAAGACAAGCCTTGCATAGAAATCTTTTCTTAATTGGCCTTCCAGACCCGTTTCATCCATTGCTTCACTCATACAGGAAAGCCATGCTTTTGCTCTGGCTGGCGTAATCTCAAATGGAGTGTGACGTGCCCGCATCATTGGATGCCCATGTTCGGCCGTATAAAGCGCCGGCCCTCCCAAATATTGCGTTAAGAACTGTTTTTGCTTTCTTGCAGTTTCAGAAAGATCATTTGGGAAGATAGGAGTGAGATCAGGATGCTGTCCAACACGGCGATAAAAAGCATCCACCAGCTGGTGCAGCGTTTTTTCGCCGATGGCATCGAACGGTGTCGGCATTTTCTCGACCATTGTCATAACTCCTTTTGAATAGGTTTTTATGTTATTTAATTTTCTTTATTTTAACAGTGCCCTTTTGACGATTCAACCGAGAAGCCTTGCGATGCCAACAACACCCGGCAGTTTTTGCTTTCCTAACTAATTTACACAAAAAAAACGCCCGTTACCAGTAACAGGCGTTTGGAACTATTTTACACTCTATGCCAGAAAGGATTGCGTCACCTTTTTCACATAGTTTTGTGTTTCTTTAAATGGGGGAATTCCTGAATACTTATCGACATTTCCAGGACCGGCGTTATAAGCAGCGAGTGTTAATTCGATATTGCCGTTATATTTGTCATACATTTTCCGCAGATATTTGCTGCCGCCCATAATATTATCATAGGGATCAAAAACGTTTTTTACACCAAGAGCGCGGGCAGTCGCCGGCATAAGCTGCATCAGTCCTGAAGCTCCGGCATGGCTGACCGCATTAGAATTAAAATTCGACTCCTGTTTAATGACGGCTTGAATCAATTTAGCCGGAAGCCCATAGTGCTCAGCAGCCGTTTTGATAATGTCTTCATAATCAGACTGGGTCTGCGGCAGTTTTGTCAGATTGATAGGCGGAAGGGAAGGCATAGTGACCGGCGCCATTTGATTAAATTTTTCACTGTGTTCTTTCTCGGGGAGCAAGTCAAGATTTGCCGTTTCCTGGCCAGAAAGAAATTCTGCCAACAAGTCCTGGAACATTGTGCTGTTGGAAGCTGTTGGTGTCGGCTGATTAAAGTTTTGCAGCGCCTGAAGTTCAAGCATAATCTTTAATTTATCTATGTTCATAAAAAACTCCTTTTAATATCTACAGAATTAAGAGTTTAGCTGTATGTATTTTTGATCGTAAAATCTTTTGACTTTATTTTTCGTTGCCCTGATCGGAATATCATGAGCAGACAGAAGTTCAATAAAGATCTTTTCACCGCTGTTTTTTTCCTCTACTTCATATTCTACTTCATAATCATCAATATTTAAATAGTAACTGTGATCGAAAACGAGCAGACCGCCGCGGAATTCGATTTCAGCTCTAAAGGTGGTCAGTGAACCGAAATTTTCAAGGAGAGCAACCGGCACTGGAATTTGTTTAAGAATTTCCTTAACTTGCCCTTCTGGAACTGCCGCGGACGTCAGCATTGCAGCAGCTTCATTGGCGGTTAACGGCTGGTTCGTTTCGAACAGCCCTTCCCCGCCGGGCTGCTTTAATGTTAATTCGAAATTATTTCCTATTTCACGGATTCGTAAAGCCGTCCCGTTCTGTTTTAATAAAAAATCTTTTGTATCAAAATACGAGTTAACTTGTTGCCTGAATGCTGAATCAGCTATTTTAAAGTATCCCTTCAACCGGTTGAATTCATCTTCCGTTAGAAGGTTTTTACATTCAATTTCAAGATGCTGTGGCATAAACGATCGTCCTCTCATTTTCAATACCGCAGATCAGATCACCGGAAAGCTCCGGATGTGTCTTATTTCTGCCAAGTTTGGATAAGCAGCCTCTGTTGTCCATATTATCACGTTTTTCTTAAGCCACTGCAATTTTTAGGAGATATGCCGGCAATGTGGTAAAATGGAGAGAGTTTGGAGGTATCATAATCGTGAAGAAAAGGATCACAATCGAAAAAGCTTTTATAAAGGAAAATGAATTAATTCTTGAGGGAAAATTTCCAGTTGCATTAGCGGAACTATCTGCGGTTGGTCGAATTCTTGTTGACTCGGATCAATTGGCATTTATTTACTTAACAGAAATGAATAATGAGTATACATATATTGAGCTTCCGGAAGAGATCTGGCCGGAAATCAAGAAAGCGCTTGATGCGGAGTATCCTGTATATGCAGCCGGTGGCGGCGAGAGGCTGCTGCTTGATCAATTTCATAATGAATTATCCTACCTGATTGAAAATATTAAAGGAAACAGCAATTATGGAGCGGTAATGGTTGAAAAAGTCGAAAATGTTTTTTAGGCTGTTTCAATGTTCCAACATCCAGATAGAGAAAACCGGATGAGGTGAGTATTTATGAAGCATTGGGATCAATTTTTAGCGCCTTATAAACTAGCAGTTGAAGAGTTGAAAGTAAAGCTGAAGGGAATGAGGGCCCAGTTTGAACTTGATACGACCTACTCGCCGATCGAGTTTGTCACAGGCCGTGTTAAACCGATTGCGAGTATTTTGGATAAGGCAAATCTAAAAAGAATCCCGTTAAACAGGCTTGAACAAGAAATGCAGGATATTGCGGGCCTCAGGATGATGTGCCAGTTTGTCGACGATATCATAAAGGTTGTAGAGCTGCTTCGAAACCGCAACGATTTTGAAATTGTTGAAGAACGCGATTATATCTCACATGAAAAATCGAGCGGATACCGGTCTTACCATGTTGTCATTTCATATCCCGTCCAAACAATAAACGGGGAAAAGAAGATTCTGGCCGAAATCCAAATTCGGACACTGGCCATGAACTTTTGGGCAACGGTGGAACATTCCTTAAACTATAAATATCGAGGCCAATTTCCTGAGGATATAAAAATGAGGCTGCAGAGAGCGGCAGAAGCCGCTTTTCGGCTGGATGAAGAAATGTCCCAAATCCGCGGGGAAATTCAGGATGCCCAGGCCTTCTTTTCTAGAAAAAAAGAGCAGCAGGAAGGGGAAAAGTGATTTGCCTGCTGGTATTTTAAACTGTAAAACAAGCTATAAACCGCTTATTCCTATAAAAAAGAGGAGCATCCAGTCATGAAGTTTGCGATTACATCCAAAGGGGATTCAAGGTCAAATACACTCATGCATAAAATGAGATCATATTTATTGGATTTTGAGCTTGTCTATGATGAAGAAGAGCCGGATATCGTCATTTCTGTCGGCGGCGACGGGACTCTGTTATACGCTTTTCACCGCTACAGCAGCCGACTTGATAAAACGGCTTTTGTTGGCGTCCATACTGGACATCTTGGATTTTATGCCGATTGGGTTCCGGAAGAGATTGAAAAGCTCGTGATTGCAATTGCGAAAACTCCTTACCAAATTATTGAGTACCCGCTTCTCGAAGTGATTATTCGTTATCAGCATGGCGGCAAAGAAACCCGTTATCTGGCTCTTAATGAATCGACAGTTAAAGGTGCGGAACAAACGCTTGTCATGGATGTTGAAATAAGAGGCCAGCACTTCGAACGATTTCGCGGCGACGGTTTATGCATTTCGACGCCGTCGGGAAGCACCGCCTACAACAAAGCACTGGGCGGGGCGATCCTCCATCCGTCATTACCAGCGATTCAAGTGGCTGAAATGGCATCAATCAACAATCGCGTGTTCAGGACCATCGGTTCACCGCTCATTTTGCCGGCACATCATACGTGCATGCTGAAACCGGTAAATGAAGCTGATTTTCAAATCACGATTGACCATCTTCCGTTGCTGCATAAAGATGTGAAGTCGATTCAATTCAGGGTTGCCGATGAAAAAATCCGCTTTGCCCGCTTCAGGCCGTTTCCATTTTGGAAGCGCGTCCGTGATTCATTTGTAAGCGATAAGGATTAGAGGGTAAATATATGCCTGGACGATTTAAGCTTGAATGGGAAATTACAAATGAGGATTCCGGAAAATTAATTCGCCAATTTTTGCGGGAGTATCACATTTCAAAAACAGCGTTAACCGATATCAAATTTAAGGGCGGAAACATTCGGGTTAACAGCGACGATGTAACGGTCCGCTATATTCTGAATCAAGGTGATCATCTTGAAGTGGTTTTTCCGAAAGAAGAGAGAAGCGAAGGGATGCAAGGAGAGAAAATCCCTTTAACGATCATCTATGAAGATCTATATGTGTTGATCGTTCTTAAGCCGGCGGGAATGAGCACGATCCCGTCACGTGAACATCCATCCGGCAGCCTGGCGAATGCACTGATTGGCTATTATCAGGAAAAAGACATAGAAGCAACCGCCCATATCGTTACACGCCTCGACCGTGATACTTCAGGTATCGTCCTGATTGCGAAACACAGGCATGTCCACCATCTCCTCAGCCAGCAGCAAAGATCCGGACAGGTGAACAGGGTTTATCAGGCGCTGTGTGAAGGGCACATTCCTGAAGATAGCGGGAAGATACTTGAGCCGATCGCAAGAAAAGCTGACAGCATTATTGAAAGGGAAGTCAATGCTGCAGGGCAGTATGCTTGTACCCACTTTAAAGTTCTTGCCAGGTTCGAACGGTTTACACATATTGAGCTCAAGCTGGAAACGGGGCGAACCCACCAAATCAGGGTTCACCTTTCTTATCTTGGACACCCTTTATTAGGAGATGATTTGTACGGGGGAAGCAGGCAGTATATCAGAAGGCAGTCGCTTCATTGCAGCAATCTCGCCTTTTGGCATCCCATTCTTGAGCAGGAGCTGAATTTTCATGCTGCACTTCCGGAAGATATGCAACAAGTGATCAATATGTTCGGATAAGAAACCACTCCTCTCACGTTGGCGGGGTGGCATTTTTGAGTTATTGGACTTGACGGGATACCGGATTAGCAAAATTACGTTTCCCTGAATTTTTCTTCCACATAAGGCAGTGTTGATGGAACAGATACGATTTCCAGCTCGGGATATCGAAGTGCGGACAGCTTTCCCCCAAACACAGCGCCTGTGTCAATGTTGAAGGTGTTATTGATTTTCCGGACTTCTTTAACAGGGGTGTGCCCATATACAATAATAGCCTTGCCCTGGTATTGTTTGGCCCAATCTCTGCGCACCGGTGACCCGTCCGGGTGTTTTTCTCCAGTAATATCCCCGTACAATGCAAAGGATTTTACTTTCGCATCATTTTTGCTGATAAAATTCTCACGGATCCCGGCATGCACGATGACAAGGTTCCCATTATCAAGTACATGATAGAGCGGGGCCTGTTCATACAGTTCGATAAATTTTGTTCGGAATTGCTGCTGCTCGTCTTTTGATAATGCATTGATTTCTGCGACCGTTGTTTCGAGCCCATGGGATATTTGAACATTGTTTCCAAGCAAATAGCGGTACAGCTTGTTGCAATGATTACCGGGAACATAAAAGGCTGCTTTTTTATCAACAGCCAGCTGGCAAACAACATCGGCCGTTCGGATAGAATCAGGACCCCGATCCGTTAAATCTCCGACAAAGGCCAGCTTTCTTTCTTGCTGATGCATCGGATATCCATCAGCCCATTCGTAGCCGAGTCTTGTTGTCAGCTCGTAAAACTCGTTGTAACAGCCATGAATATCACCAATTATATCGAGCTTCATGTTTAAAAATCTCCTTTATTTTTCTGCGATAGTTTGCTTCTTGTAACCATACAGGAGAAAATATCATTAGTATGTTTAAAAGAAACCCTAATCATAAGCATTTTTTGTTAACCTTAAATAAACGAATGAAATGAATAATGCTGCCTCTTATTTTAAAAATAATTTGTTCGTTTTCCAGTTAAGAATTACTTTATAAAAATTTATTAAAACATTAAGGAAAAATAGTATCGAATGTCCAACACGATTATTTTCCTGTTATAAACATAAGAGTGGAAAAAGCTTATCATAAAGCAGTGGGGAGGAAAAGCGTATGACAGATCAAAAACAGGAAAAGACACTTCATCAGACAAATATTAAGCTGCTGCTTGATGCATTAAAAGAAGAAAACATGCAAAAGTTCCGGGACGAGTTTTTGGAGCTGCACCCATATGACCAGGCCTCATTTTTCCAGGATTTAGACGAAGAATCACGGACGCTCATTTATCATTATCTATCTCCGGAAGAGATGGCCGGTTTGTTCGAAAATCTAGAAATTGAGGAAGAAGAATACCAAGAGGTTTTAGCAGAAATGAATCCTGCGTACGCTGCAGATATGCTTTCGAATATGTACGCCGACGATGCCGTCGACGTCTTGAATGAGCTGGATAAAGATCAAGTTGCCAGTTATTTAACGATTATGGATGATAAAGCCGCTGATGAAATAAAAGAGCTGCTCCATTATGAAGAATATACAGCCGGTAGTATCATGACGACCGAGTTTATTGCCATTTCTGCAAACCAAACCGTTCGGTCGGCGATGCATATTTTAAGAAATGAAGCTCCAAGGGCGGAAACAATTTACTACGTTTATGTGATTGATGAACAAAAAACTCTTGTTGGGGTTATTTCATTAAGAGATTTGATTATCAGTTCTGACGATACGATGTTATCAGAGATTATGCAAGACCGGGTTGTTTCGATTTCGGTCGCCGAGGACCAGGAAGAAGCCGCAAGAAAAATGCGTGATTATAATTTGCTTGCTCTTCCGGTTGTTGATTTTCAAGGCCATTTACTTGGGATCATTACCGTTGATGACATTATTGATGTTATGGAAGAAGAGGCATCGGACGATTATTCCAAGCTGGCCGGGATAAGCGACCTTGATTCGATTGACCGCAGTCCTTTGTCAGCAGCTAAAAAACGGCTGCCCTGGCTGATTATTTTGCTTTTCCTTGGGACATTCACAGCGAGCCTGATCGGGCGGTTTGAGGATACATTAGACAAGGTTGCCATCCTCGCCGTGTTCATTCCTTTAATCGCAGGGATGGCCGGAAATACTGGGACGCAGGCGCTGGCGGTTGCGGTCAGGGGGATTGCAACTGGAGATTTGGAAAAAGAGAGCAAATTAAAATTGGTTTTGCGGGAAGCAGGAACGGGTATTATAACCGG
Source organism: Bacillus sp. V33-4 (assembly GCF_002860225.1). Lineage (NCBI taxonomy): Bacteria > Bacillati > Bacillota > Bacilli > Caryophanales > Bacillaceae > Bacillus > Bacillus sp. V33-4. The sequence goes on along the minus strand of NZ_PGVC01000052.1, from coordinate 434 downwards.
ATCTACATGTGGGATCCTATCCGCACTTGTCGTTTATATTTGGCAAGGTGATATTTATCTCGGTATTTTGGTAGGGATGTCGATTCTTTCATCATTGTTTGTTGCGACAATGGCCGGAACATTAGTGCCGCTGTTGATGCACAGATTAAAGATTGATCCTGCGGTAGCTTCAGGGCCATTTATTACGACGATTAATGATATTATCAGTATTTTGATTTATTTTGGCATGGCTACCTTATTTATGAGCTACTTATCTTAAGTCTCGGGGGATGCGGGTGGAAATGCACGCTTCGGTTACATCGCTGGTGCATCACATGCGGGGAAATCGCTTGATTTACTAGGCAGTGTTACTTAACAATACAATCATAGTGCAGTATGAGTAAAATGTTTGTAGGAGAATTATTTCCCTTCTCATCCAGATAATGGCGTAGCCG
>NZ_PGVC01000051.1:0-32978 GCF_002860225.1 Bacillus sp. V33-4 | reverse complement strand
CTTATAAACCCTCTGATATCAATGTATTTGCTTGATTTATATATTTAATTTTTGACAATACGATATTGATCCAAGGGGTTGGCATATGGAATATGTTGAGGCTATACGAGATATAAAACACATTCAAGCGATGAAAAAAGTGTTGAAAATGCACTCCCAGCGCGATTATTTGCTGTTTGTACTCGGCATTAATACAGGTATAAAGATTACTGAAATGCTTGATATTAAAGTGAGCGATGTCGCCGAAAACAATGGAAAGGTCAAAGATTCTTTGCACCTGTTTTGTATGGATAAAAACAAACAGAAGAGCATTCACTTAAATAGAAAAGCAAAAGCGGCAATTAAAGAATACCTGGCAGCAGTAAACCTAAATCAAGACGACTATTTATTTAAGTCTTCAAAAACAGATAAGCCTATATCACGGCAACAGGCATACCGTATCATTAATGATGCCGCAAAGGAGATTGGGATAACAGCAAAAATAGGCACGAATTCGTTGCGCAAGACATTTGGGTTTCATGCCTACAAACGGGGGGTTGCGATTTCCCTTTTACAGGAATATTTCCATCATTCCACACCTGCTGAGACTATGAAGTATATAGGTGTGACAAAAGCCGAAAAGATCGTTACAGAGATCGATGTTAATTTGTGAGTTGCAATGCCGTTTATGTTTCGTATAACCCCAAGTTGAATATCCAGCACCTGGTCATTATGTTACCCCCAAACAATTGAGGAGGATTTATTATGAACATCCGCGAAATCGAGCTTCCGGGAATCGGGCAAAAGTTTGAAATCATTACTAAGAACAAGGATAAGGTTGTCATTATTATCCACGATGATGGCCGCCGCGAGATTTACCATTTTGATGATGATGATTACGAGGAAAGCATTTCGAATATAACTTTTAATGATTCAGAAGCAAGACGAGTAGCAGCGATTTTAGGCGGCATGGTTTATAAACCGCAAGCTCTTGAATCTGTTGAAATGGCTTTTGCCGGCTTGGTTATCGAGTGGTTTAAGGTTGAGCCGAATGCCCCGGTCGTCAGTCAGACGATTGGAGGCATTGATCTTCGAAATAAATATGGGGTCAATGTGATAGCCATCATGAAAAAGAGTTTGCGCAAGGTGATCAGTCCAGGTCCGGATGCGCTGATTGAAGCAGGGGATACGTTAGTTATTTCAGGAGAAAGAAGTGAGCTGAAGAGCTTCATAAAAGAAATGCTGACAAGTGAGGGGTGAGACTATATAGATGGATCATTTAGTGTTTGAAGTTGGTACAGCATTGGTCCTTGTAGCTTTAGCAGCGATTCTCGCCGGGAAGCTAAGATTCTCTATCATCCCTTTTTTGATCGTTCTTGGAATGATCGTCGGGCCGCACGCTCCTAAAATTGGGATTATTGATTTAACTTTCATAGAAAGCCGGGAAATTATCGAATTCCTCGGCCGAATCGGGGTTTTGTTTTTACTGTTTTATTTGGGTCTTGAATTTTCAATTGGAAAATTAATTAAGTCGGGAAAATCAATTGTTACAGGCGGGACTATTTATATCGTGATCAACTTTAGTTTGGGGTTGCTGTATGCCTATCTGATGGGTTTTCCGACTCTTGAAGTATTAATTATAGCGGGTATCGTAACGATCTCTTCTAGTGCGATTGTCGCAAAAGTTCTTGTTGACCTGAGGCGAACGGGTAATCCTGAAACCGAATTGATTCTAGGCATTATCATGTTTGAGGATATTTTCCTTGCCGTTTATCTTTCTGTTGTCTCAGGGTTAGTTCTTGGCGGATCGAGTTCATTCGGAGATGCAATCACCTCGATTCTGATTGCCCTCGGTTACATGCTATTATTTTTTATCATTGCCAGAAAAGCGACACCGCTTTTGAATCGGCTGCTCAATATTGCTTCAGATGAGATCTTCATCATTGTCGTGTTTGCCGCGCTGTTTTTCATCGCTGGATTTTCGGAGACGATCCATGTTGCTGAAGCGATCGGAGCCCTGCTGCTTGGACTCGTCTTATCAGAAACAGAGCAAAGTGAGCGGATTGAACACTTGGTTGTTCCTTTCAGGGATTTTTTCGGTGCGATCTTTTTCTTCAGCTTTGGCTTAAATATCGACCCATTTTCCCTCGGCGGAGCGGTGTGGCTCGTGCTCGGCGCTGTCGTTTTAACAATCGTCGGCAATTTTGTTGCAGGAATGATTGCGGGCCGGCGCACCGGTTTATCCTATAAAGCATCCTCCAATATCGGACTGACGATTGTCTCGCGCGGTGAATTTTCGATCATCGTCGCAAACATTGGGATTGCGGGTGGATTAATGCCGATACTAAAGCCATTTTCAGCTTTGTATGTGCTCATACTGGCGATTTTAGGACCGCTCCTTACAAGGGAATCGAAAACCATCTACAGGTTATTAGATAAAATCTTTAAGTGGAGCAACAAGCCAAAAAAATTGAGAGCCCCAGCTGAATAAGCATAAAAAAATAACGTATCTTAGATGCGTTATTTTTTTTTTTTTAACTCAGGCTTTTTTGTGGAACCGGTTAAAATTAGCCGACAGTTGAACACGTACAGTCGATCTTTGATTGAATCACCATCCAAGCTCTAGTATAATAGTAAAGTTGAGGAGGGAACGTATGCTAAAGTCAAAAAAACGCTGGATTGTACAGCAGTCCGACCGGGAAAAATCAGAAGCACTGGCAAAAGAACTGAACATTACTCCTCTTGTAGCATCTTTGCTTATCAATCGCGGACTCGATACCGTGGAAGCGGCACGGTCTTTTTTATTTGATAAAGAACAGCAATTCCATGATCCATTTTTGCTTAAAGATATGGATAAAGCAGTACGGCGAATTCAAGAGGCGATCGGCAAGCAAGAGCCTATCTTGATTTTTGGAGATTATGACGCTGATGGAGTGAGCAGTACCGCTGTCATGATGACAACACTGGTTCAGCTAGGAGCCAATGTTGAATTTTACATACCTAATCGTTTTACAGAAGGATATGGCCCAAATGAACAGGCCTTTAGGAAAGCTGCTGAAAGAGGATTCACCCTGATCATTACGGTTGATACGGGAATTTCAGCACTCCATGAAGCAAAAATCGCGGCCGGGCTTGGCGTTGACCTCATCATTACCGATCACCATCAACCAGGTCCGGATTTACCGGAAGCTCTTGCGATCATTCACCCTAAACTGGAAGACAGCCTTTATCCGTTCCGGGAACTGGCGGGGGTGGGAGTTGCTTTAAAGCTTTCCCACGCACTTTACGGGAGAATGCCTGAGCATTTACTCGAATTTGCCGCGATCGGCACGATTGCAGATCTTGTTTCATTAACAGGGGAAAACAGGCTGATTGCCCGGCAAGGAATTCAGAGATTGAGCATAACAGAAAATAAAGGGCTGCAAGCCTTATTTAAAGTGACTGGTGCCGATACCGCCGCCATTACCGAAGAAACCGTCGGCTTTATGATTGCACCGCGAATCAATGCAGCCGGGAGATTAAAAAACGCTGATCCTGCCGTCAAGCTGCTTTTGACTGATGATGAGCTTGAAGCAGCCGCATTGGCGGAGGAAATTGATGAACTGAATAAACAGCGGCAAGCACTTGTGAGCTCCATCGCGGAAGAGGCTATCAGGGAAGTAGAAGAAAACTTTCCTGTCGATGAACATGCAATGCTTGTCGTTGGCAAGGAGGGCTGGAATGCCGGCGTAATAGGCATTGTTGCCTCCCGGCTTGTCGAAACATTTTACCGGCCAGTCATTGTGTTCAGTTTTGATAAAGAGAAAGGCGAGGCGAAGGGCTCCGCCAGGAGCATCCCTGGCTTTGACCTGTATAAAAATCTCTCGCTCTGCAAGGACATTCTTCCCCATTTTGGCGGCCACCCGATGGCAGCGGGGATGACGCTGCAGCTTGAAAATGTGGACGAGCTCCGCTCCCGTCTCAATGACCTTGCCAAAGAAAAGCTTACCAAAGAGGATTTAATACCGGCCGTTAACCTGGATGCGAAAATCGACCTGAGTGAGATTCACTTGTCCTCGGTTAAGGAACTGCAAATGCTTGCTCCATATGGAACCGATAATCCAAAACCGAAAGTGCTTGTTGAAAATGCCGCAATCAGCAGCATGCGAAAAATTGGCTCCAACCAGGACCATCTGAAAATGACTCTTGCAGACAACGGGACTGAATTGGACGGGATCGGGTTTGGGCTTGGCCATTTATACGACCATATTTCACCTGCAACAAAACTGTCAGTTATCGGAGAACTGTCGATTAATGAATGGAATAATATTCGCAAACCGCAAATCTTTTTGCATGACTTGTCGGTCGCAGCTTGGCAGCTCTTTGATTTCCGTGGATTAAAGCGCTATGACAGGCTGTCGGAGTCGATTCCAGCGACCAACTTGAAAGCCATTGTGTTTCATGAAGCGAACAAACAAAGATTTGCGGGCATCCTTAACGAGAAAATAATCTGTATTTCTTCTGAAGAAGAAGCGGCCCAATTGGATATTAATGATTGCAGCCTGCTAATCGTTGATCTCCCTCCGGCAAAAGAATGGCTGGCAAGGCTCATTGCTAATAAACGGCCGGCACGGATATACGTTCATTTTTATAAAGAAGACAGCGAGTTTTTTAGTACGCTGCCAACAAGGGAGCATTTTAAGTGGTATTATGCGTTCCTTGCGAAAAAGTCCCCATTCGATTTAAATCAGCTTGGCGACGCACTGGCAAAGAACAGGGGCTGGACGAAAGAAACGGTTGATTTTATGTCACAGGTGTTTTTTGAATTGGAGTTTGTTACAATAAACAATGGATTTATTTCCTTGCAACAAACGATAAATAAGCGTGATTTAACAGATTCAAAAACCTATCAAGCAAAACTTGCACAATATACTATTGAGAATGATTTGCTTTATTCGCCGTTTCAGCACTTAAAAGGCTGGTTCGACCAATACATTCAAGGGTCGGTTAAACATGAGGAGGCAATAAAAGAATGGATTTAAAACAATTTGTAACGATCGTTCCCGACTGGCCAAAACCGGGAATTAAATTCAAAGACATCACTACATTAATGGATAACGGCCAGGCATATAAATATGCAACAGACCAAATCGTTGCCTATGCAAAGGAGAGAAAAATAGATTTAGTGGTTGGTCCTGAGGCGCGCGGTTTTATTATCGGCTGTCCGGTAGCGTATTCTCTTGAAGTAGGTTTTGCCCCTGTCAGAAAAGAAGGAAAGCTGCCGCGTGAAACAGTCAAAGTTGATTATGGCCTTGAGTATGGGAAAGACGTACTGACTATTCATAAGGATGCGATCAAGCCAGGGCAGCGGGTCTTGATTACCGATGACCTGCTCGCAACCGGGGGAACGATAGAAGCGACGATCAAATTGGTCGAGGAACTTGGCGGAATTGTCGCCGGAATCGCCTTTTTAATCGAATTAACCTATCTGGACGGCCGTAGCAAGCTTGATAATTACGACATTTTAACTTTAATGCAATTTTAAAGATGATAGGAAAGAGCACTTGGTTTGAAGGTGCTCTTTTTTATTGACATATGATCTATCGAAGTCTTAAATTCTGACCAAATTCGACATTTTCTTAGTTTTCCAGAAAAAATAAACTCCTTTCCCTTTACATCTTCTCCATTTTTTTTAATAATAGTAACAATCATTCTAAATATTGGCTCAGGTGATTTAAAGTAGAGAGATTGCAAGTCTTCTTCATATAGATAAAACAGCTTCTGCAAAAAGAAGCAATACGACGGGAAAATAAAGGTGATCATATGGCGAACGATCAAGTGTTAACCGCCGAACAAGTCATCGACCGAACAGCACAATATTTGAATGGCGAGCATGTTAACCTGGTTCGAAAAGCATATGAATTTGCCAGGAGTGCCCATTCAGAGCAATACAGAAAATCAGGTGAGCCGTACATTATCCATCCAATCCAGGTTGCCGGGATTCTCGCTGATTTGGAGATGGATCCTGCGACGGTTGCAGCCGGTTTTCTTCATGATGTTGTCGAAGACACTGACATATCGTTTGAGGACATAAAAGAAGTTTTTAACGATGAAGTGGCAATGCTTGTTGATGGTGTAACGAAACTCGGTAAAATTAAGTATAAATCGCATGAAGAACAGCAAGCCGAAAATCATCGAAAAATGTTTGTGGCGATGGCCCAGGATATTCGGGTCATTTTGATTAAGCTCGCGGACCGGCTCCACAACATGCGGACTTTAAAGCACCTGCCTGCTGAAAAGCAACGGCGCATTTCTAATGAAACTCTTGAGATTTTTGCTCCACTGGCGCACAGGCTCGGGATTTCGAAAATTAAATGGGAGCTTGAGGACACAGCCTTAAGATATCTAAACCCGCAGCAATATTACCGCATTGTCAATCTGATGAAGAAAAAACGGGCGGAGCGGGAGCAGTATCTTGATGAAGTAATTGGTGAAGTGCGTGACAGGATGAGTGAGGTGTCCATTAAAGCCGAAATTTCCGGCAGGCCAAAGCATATTTACAGCATCTATCGCAAAATGGCTTTGCAAAATAAACAGTTTAATGAAATCTATGACTTGCTAGCGGTTCGAATTGTTGTAAACAGCATCAAGGATTGCTACGCGGTGCTTGGAATTATCCATACATGCTGGAAGCCGATGCCGGGACGCTTTAAAGACTATATTGCGATGCCGAAGCCGAACATGTACCAGTCGCTCCATACAACCGTTATCGGGCCAAAGGGCGATCCGTTAGAGGTGCAAATCCGGACATTCGAAATGCATCAAATTGCTGAATTCGGGGTGGCGGCCCACTGGGCTTACAAAGAAGGCAAAGGAGTCAACGATAGTTCTACCTTTGAAGATAAGTTAACATGGTTTAGGGAAATATTGGAATTTCAAAATGATACAGCAAATGCCGAAGAATTCATGGAATCACTGAAAATCGATTTGTTTTCCGATATGGTCTTTATTTTTACACCAAAAGGAGACGTTATTGAGCTCCCATACGGTTCGGTGCCGATTGATTTTGCCTATCGGATCCATTCGGAGATCGGCAATAAAACGATTGGCGCAAAAATAAATGGAAAAATGGTCACACTCGATTATAAGCTGAAGACCGGGGACATTATTGAAATTTTAACATCGAAGCACTCGTATGGCCCGAGTCAGGACTGGTTAAAGCTGGCTCAAACGTCGCAGGCAAAAAATAAAATCAGGCAATTTTTCAAAAAACAGCGGAAAGACGAAAATTTTGAAAAAGGCAAAGAGCTTGTTGAAAAGGAAATCCGCAACATGGATTTCGATTTGAAAGAAATTTTAACTGCAGATAATATTAAGCGGGTTGTTGAAAAATTCAACTTCATGAATGAAGAGGATATGTATGCAGCGGTTGGATACAACGGGATTACGGCCCTGCAGGTGGCGAACCGCTTAACAGAGAAATCGCGGCGTCAGAGGGATCGCGAGCAGGAAGCGAATATTTCCGATGCTGTTACTGAATTAAAATCATTTCCGTCCGTCAAAAAACGGGAGTCAGGCGTTCGTGTTTCCGGCATTGATAACCTGTTAATCCGCCTTTCCCGTTGCTGCAACCCGGTTCCTGGCGATGAAATTGTCGGCTTTATTACAAAAGGCCGCGGCGTTTCTGTGCACCGTGCCGATTGTACCAATATCAATTCGGGAGATGCCCGGGCCCGCCTGATCCCTGTTGAATGGGAAACCGGCTTGAATGACCGAAAGGAATATAATGTTGAAATCGAGATTAGCGGATATGATCGCAGGGGGCTGCTCAATGAAGTCCTCCAGGCGGTCAATGAAACGAAAACGAACATCTCGGCTGTTTCCGGAAAGTCTGACCGCAACAAAGTGGCAACGATCATGATGTCTATTGCGATTCACAACGTCAGCCACCTGCAAAAGGTAGTCGACCGGATCAAGCAAATTCCTGACATTTACTCGGTTAGAAGGATCATGAATTAAGGAGAAAAACAATGCGTGTTGTCGTGCAAAGAAGCAGGGAAGCAAAAGTGACTGTTGCAGGAACGGTTGTCGGAAATATCCTATACGGCTTTGTCCTGCTTGTTGGTATAACCCACGAAGACGATGCAAGTGACGCTGCATATCTTGCAGATAAAATTGTGAATCTCCGCGTCTTTGAAGATGAAAACGGCAAAATGAATTTATCATTGCTTGATGTGGGCGGAGAGATTTTATCTATATCACAGTTCACCTTATACGGCGACTGCCGCAAAGGGCGGCGCCCTAATTTTATGGATGCCGCAAAGCCCGGACAGGCGGTCGAGATCTATGCCATTTTTAATCAGCTGCTCAGTGAAAAAGGCATTCACGTCGAAACAGGCCGGTTTGGCGAGATGATGAATGTTGAGCTGAACAACGATGGACCTGTAACATTAATCATCGACAGCAAAGAAGCAAAAAAACCGGAGAGACGCTAAAAGTCTTTCCGGTTTTTTACTGTTCTATTACTTGCTTTTAAAGCTTGTCCTATTTTTTGAAATAGCGGGTTAGGCCGTCAAAGACTCCCGAAGCAATCGATTCCTGATAGGTCCCGGATGTGATAAGTATTTCTTCAGCTGGGTTGCTAAGGTAACCAAGCTCCAGAAGAACTGCTGTCTGTTTATTTTCCCTTAAAACTAAATAATCGCCGTGGCGCACGCCGCGATCCTTGATTGTTGTCCGGCCTGCGGCAGCTGCATGAATGGAATCAGCTAAAGGTTTTTGATAGTCATGATAGTAAAAGCTGGTCATTCCTCTTACAGTCTGGTCGTCAATGCTGTCGTAGTGAATACTGATAAAGGCATCAGCACCCTCGGAATGCGCAAGTTTTACTCTTGCTTTTAACGATTTGTATGTATCGTTGCTGCGGGTAAGAATGACATTGGCACCCGCTGCTTTTAGCTTATCATATAACAGCTTTGCAGTTGTCAGGGTCAGTTCATTCTCGTTGGTTCCAGCTGCGCCGGTCGCGCCAAGATCCCTTCCGCCATGACCTGGGTCAATGATAATTGTTTTCCCTTTTATGTGCTTCTCGCCGCCAGCCTTCTCTATTTTCGGGGCCGGGCCGTTGACTGAAACAAGCCAGCCTGCGATAAAGCCGGTTGATCCGTTTGAAAGTTCGATTTCATACCAGTCATTTTTCATGCTGGCTACTTGAAAGGATGTTCCCTGGTCTGCCCGACTGATAACAGAGTGATCAACGCCCGGTTTACTGCGAATGTTCGTTCCATCATGTAAAATCGTAACCGCGCTGTTTTTAATCTCTTCTTTTGTCGCTTTGCTGCTCTTGCGCGCCGATTTACTCAGATACCAGCTTGCCACCCAGCCGGATGACCCTGATTCATATTCGATCTTTGTCCAATTATTTTTTTCTTCAAGGATTGGATATTCCTCACCTTTTGAAATAGAACTGATAACCTCAGCTTCAAATGTTCCTTCTGCACGGACTTGGAGGTTATCGGCGGTTGCTGTAGCAGTTACGCCGTTCGAGTCAGGCGCTGCTGATTTCTCCATGGCTTTTTTTGTCTTACTCCGGGAATTTGTTGCCACATACTCGCTGCTAACCCATCCAGTCTGTCCTGAGATGCTGATTTCCATCCAGCCGTCTTTTTCAGACACGATCTGAAATGTCTCGCCTTCCTCGAGTTTTTTAACCACACTGCTTTGCCGTGATGGCTGATCCCTGACATTTAACAAGTTCACGGTCGCCGTCCCGCTTTTTTTTCCGGATTTATTAGTCCGCTTCTTTTCTTGGTCCGGGGCGGCTGTTTCCGTCAAATATTCCTTTGAAATCCAGCCTTCTCCGTCCGGTGTTTTGATCTTTGTCCAATTGTCGTTCGTTTCAAGAATGTCTACCGTCTGGCCGTTGCTTAAAACCGCAACAACTTGAAACTCGGTGCCCGGCCCTTTTCTCATTCGCAAACCATCCGTTGTAACGCTTCCTGTGCCGCTTGTTGCAGCAACCCTTTCGGCAGAGTTTTTCAGATCAGAAGAAACATGCCAGTTCGCGACCCAACCGTTCCGGCCATTATCCAGCTTTATTTGAATCCAATCTCCGTCGACTTTTTTTACAGAATATTTTTCTCCGTTTTTCACTTTGCCGACGACCTTGGAGCTGAGTCCAGGACCCTCCCTGACATTCAGCGTGCTTGCCGTAATCGTGACGGAACTGCCGGATGCATCCGCGAGGCGCGGCTGCGATGTGCCGGTGATTAAAAGTATGCAAGTGAGGAAAAGGATTAATTTATTTTTTTTCAGACAGATTCCCCCCTTGATCAAATATATAAACTTATTTTAACGGACAAACAAAATAAATTCATTCCTTATTTGTTAATATCGTCCATAGTTCCTAAACTTTTAAAAAATCTCATTAAGTTTGAAAAATTTTAGCTGCCATGGGCAGAATAGACGATAGAGGAAAACAGATACAAGCGGTTTTCCGCTTGTCCCAAACAAAGGATGGTCAAAGATGAGATTTAGTGAAAAAGGGCTGTCGGCCCATTCGGGTGAGAACCAGCTGTTCGGTGTGGATTTTCATGATTTTATTGAGAAGGAGCAAAATACAAGTACTTTTGAACTCGCTTCTGAGTTCGGTTTAACGATCAGAGACGTCCGCAAGCTAAAGAAGCAAATGGAGAGGTCGTAATTGGCCCTTGACATTCAAAAGGATGCTCCGTATTATTATATAAATAAAAATGTCCTAAATTTCACTTAAACCGATGATGGAGAACAGTAGTTAAGAACTGCATGAAAAGAGAGGATTTGTCCCAGGCTGAAAGCAGATCCGCATGATCCCTTAATGAACGAACACTCCGTAGGCTTCACTTTGAAAAAGACTTGTTCTTTAGTAGGAGATGAACGTAAGCAGGCGTTAACTGTTAAAGAGGAAGTCTTTTTTCAGGCTTCAATTGGGGTGGCACCACGGGAATCTAAACTCTCGTCCCTTGTTTAGCAATAGACAAGGGACCGGGAGTTTTTTTGTTTTGCCATACATAACCAGTTTCAGGAGGAGGAAAAACCATGTCGATTCAAATCCCAAGAGGAACGCAAGACATCTTGCCCGGACAATCAGATATATGGCAGCTGATTGAACAAAAGGCGCGCGACCTCTGTAAAAAGTATCAATACCGCGAAATCAGAACGCCAATTTTTGAACATACTGAATTGTTCACAAGAAGTGTTGGTGATTCGACAGATATTGTCCAAAAGGAAATGTACACCTTCGAAGACCGGGGGGAACGGAGTCTGACGCTAAGGCCGGAAGGAACGGCTTCGGCTGTTCGTTCTTTTGTCGAAAATAAGATGTTTGGCCATGCAAACCAGCCGGTCAAGCTTTACTATATGGGTCCGATGTTCCGGTATGAACGGCCCCAGGCAGGCAGGTATCGCCAGTTTGTCCAGTTTGGAGTGGAGGCTCTCGGCAGTGCTGATCCAGCGATTGATGCTGAAGTAATCTCGCTCGCCGTCATGCTGTATCGGGAGCTTGGCCTCAAATCCCTGAAAGTTGTCATCAACAGCCTTGGTGACAAAGACAGCCGTAAAGCGCACAGAGATGCACTGGTTAACCACTTCCAGCCCCGGATCGGGGAATTTTGCGCAGACTGCCAAAACCGACTTCGGACAAATCCGTTGCGGATTCTCGATTGCAAGCAGGACCGCGACCACGAGCTGATGGAGACAGCCCCATCGATTCTTGATTTTTTAAATGAAGATTCCAGGGAATATTTTCTAAAGGTGCAAAAATACTTAACCGATCTTGGCATTTCATTTGAAGTCGATGCCAACCTAGTGCGCGGCCTTGATTACTATTATCATACTGCTTTTGAAATTATGAGCGAGGCAGAAGGGTTCGGCGCGATTACGACCCTTTGCGGCGGCGGCAGATACAACGGGCTCGTCCAGGAAATCGGCGGACCGGAGACACCAGGCATCGGTTTTGCGCTCAGCATCGAACGTTTGATTGCTGCACTTGAGGCTGAAAAGGTCGAATTGCCCATAGCTCAAGGCATTGATTGTTACCTTGTTTATCTCGGCGATGAAGCAAAAGATTACACGGTTGGCTTACTGCACGAATTGAGAGCGGCAGGGTTTTCTGCAGAACGCGACTATCTTGACCGGAAAATTAAAGGACAGTTTAAGGCGGCGGACCGAAGCCATGCAAAATTTGTGGCCGTCCTCGGCGATGATGAGTTGCAAACGAATAAAATTAATTTAAAGAATATGGAGACTGGGGAACAAACTGAGATCAGCCTTGATTCATTGATAGATAAATTGAAAGAGCTGTTGAACTAGAGGAGGATGAATATGTTTGGGAGAACCTATTTTTGCGGTGAAGTAACAGAGAAAGCTATTGGTGAAAAAGTAACGCTAAAAGGCTGGGTTCAAAAACGCCGCGATCTCGGCGGGCTGATCTTCATTGACCTTCGCGACAGAACAGGCATCGTCCAAGTCGTTTTTAACCCTGATGCTTCGAAGGATGCGCTTGCGGCAGCCGAAAAAATCCGTTCAGAATACGTGCTTGATGTTGAGGGAACGGTTGTTGCCAGAGAAGCAGGAACCATCAATGAGAATTTAAAAACAGGCAAAATCGAAATTCATGCAGAAAAAGTGTCGATTATCAATGAATCGAAAACACCTCCATTTCCGATTAGCGACAAGACAGATGTGGCGGAAGAAATCCGTTTAAAATACCGCTATTTGGATTTGCGCCGTCCTGTCATGGTTGAAACCTTTAAAATGCGCCACAAGGTTACAAAGGTGATGCGCGACTACCTTGATGGAGAAGGGTTTTTAGATATTGAAACGCCGATCTTAACGAAAAGCACACCAGAGGGAGCCCGCGATTACCTTGTTCCAAGCCGGGTTCATCCGGGTGAGTTTTATGCTCTGCCCCAATCTCCACAGCTTTTCAAGCAGCTCCTTATGGTCGGCGGAATTGAACGATATTATCAGATTGCCCGTTGCTTCCGTGATGAGGACTTGCGCGCTGACCGTCAGCCCGAATTCACCCAGCTCGATATTGAAACAAGCTTCATGAGTCAGGAAGACATCATTTCTTTGATGGAAACGATGATGGAGAAAATCATGAGCGAAGTGAAAGGAATGAATGTACAGCTGCCATTTCCGCGCATGACGTATGCAGAGGCGATGAGCCGCTATGGTTCAGACAAACCGGATACCCGCTTTGGAATGGAGCTGACTGACCTTTCCGAAGTTGTTAAAAATTCAGGTTTTAAAGTGTTTGCCGGCGCTGTTTCCGGCGGAGGGCAGGTTAAGGCTCTAAATGTTAAAGGAGCCGCTCCGCAATATTCAAGAAAGGATATTGACGCCCTAACCGAATTTGCTGCACGTTACGGGGCAAAAGGCCTTGCCTGGCTCAAGGCAGAAGAAGACGGCTTAAAAGGTCCAATCAGCAAATTTGTCTCGGATGAAGAACAGGCAGAGTTCAAGAAAATTTTGCAAGTAGAACCGGGCGACCTCATCCTGTTTGTTGCTGACAAGAAAAACGTTGTTGCCGACTCCCTCGGAGCGTTAAGATTGAAGCTTGGCAAAGACCTGGGTCTTATTGACCAGAGCCAGTTCAACTTCCTCTGGGTGACCGACTGGCCGCTGTTGGAGTATGATGAAGAAGAGGGCCGCTACTATGCGGCACATCATCCGTTCACGATGCCGGCAAGGGAAGATATGCACCTGCTCGAATCGGATCCTGCCAGGGTAAGGGCACAGGCCTATGACCTTGTTCTTAACGGTTTTGAGCTTGGCGGAGGCTCCCTCCGTATTTTTGAACGTGACATCCAGGAGAAAATGTTTTCAATTCTCGGCTTTACACCAGAGGAAGCGAACGAACAGTTCGGTTTCCTGCTGGAAGCCTTCGAATATGGGACACCGCCGCACGGGGGCATTGCACTTGGGCTTGACCGGCTTGTGATGCTGCTCGCCGGAAGATCAAATCTTCGTGATACGATTGCTTTCCCGAAAACGGCGAGTGCCAGCTGTCTATTGACGGACGCCCCGGGAGAGGTCGATCCTGCCCAGCTTAAAGAATTGCATTTGTCACTGAATGTTAAGAAAGATGAGTAATTACCTATAACCAGTTTCTTGAAAACGGCTTGCGAATATGGTAAGATACAATCAATAGAAAAAGAGTCCTGATGTGTTCGTTGTAATTCCTGAAGTTTTGACCGAACATTTTTAACTTCGGGAGTCTGCGTTTCCACTCTGCGTAAATGCCTATCCAAGGACTTACAAAAGTTTGGAACAGGACACCCACCTGCGAGAGCGGGTTCAAAACGAAGGCATCAATTAAAGTCAACGGCACGATTGGGACTCTTTCAGTACATACGGCTTTAAACCTCATGCGGTCTTCGTATGGGGTTTTCTTATTGATAATCGCGGAAACCACTTGTTTTTGCCGGTAAGTATGATATATTCATTATCGGGTAATACATAAAGGAGTAAATTTCACAATGTAACAAGCTAAACCGAAAAACGAATGAAGTTGTCTAAATTAACAGGAGTATGCCGTAGGAAACGAATAATACTGTCTTAATTATAAATAACCGTTCGTTTCTCAGTTAAAGACTGCTTTTATGAAATTCACTCAAAGAAATGCTTTATGAAATTTATACAATTTAAGAGAATAACGGAGTTGAAATAGATGTTACACCAATTTTCGCGCAATGAGCTCGCGATCGGTAAACAAGGGCTCGAAAAGATGAAGAATGCAACTGTCGCCGTGCTTGGCATTGGCGGGGTCGGTTCTTTTTCAGCAGAGGCTCTGGCAAGATCAGGCGTCGGCAGGCTGGTATTGATAGACAAAGATGATGTTGATATTACGAACGTGAACCGGCAAATTATTGCCTTGCTGTCGACAGTGGGCAGGCCCAAGGTGGAGATCATGAAAGAGCGGATTGAGGATATAAATCCTGACTGTGAAGTGATTGCTTTAAAAATGTTTTACACGGAAGAAACTTATGAAGAGATCTTTAGCTATAATCTTGATTATGTCGTTGATGCTTCCGATACCATTTCCTATAAAATTCATTTAATCAAAGAATGCTTAAAGCGCAATATTCCGATGATCTCCAGCATGGGAGCGGCCAACAAAATGGATCCGACCCGCTTTCAAATTGCCGATATTTCAAAAACGCATACAGACCCGATTGCAAAAGTAATCCGGACAACATTGCGGAAAGAGGGCATTCGCACAGGAGTCCCGGTTGTGTTTTCCGATGAAAGCCCAATTGTGATTCGTGAGGACGTCAGAAAAGAAGTCGGCAATGACAAAGCGCCAATTCGCAAAGCAAAGATGCCGCCATCATCCAATGCGTTTGTTCCATCCGTTGCCGGCCTGATCATGGCCAGTCATGTCGTGAAAGAATTGCTGCACGGAGTTAAAATCCATCGCGTCAGGAGCGAACAGTAGGCTGGATTTAGGAGTTCAATATGAAAGATAAAAACCAGACAAAAACGCCTCGCGTTTTTTGTCTGGTTTTGTTTTTATCTGACTTTCAGTTTCTCATAAACTGCAGCAAGTGCCTGCTCAAATTTCCCCGTCTTCTTCGGATGGTAATACTCTTTATTCTTGATTCGATCCGGTAAGTACTGCTGTTTCACCCATCCGTTCTCGTAATCGTGTGGATATAAATAGCCGATTCCTCTGCCAAGCTCTTTTGCACCTTTATAATGGGCATCCCTTAAATGGTCAGGAATTTCGCCGCTATTGCCTGCGCGGATATCAGCAAGCGCAGCGTCAAGGGCTGTGTAGGCAGCGTTGGATTTGGGCGATAGGCAAAGCTCAATCACGGCATTGGCAAGCGGAATCCGGGCTTCAGGAAAGCCGAGCCGTTCTGCAGTTTCGACCGCTGCTAATGTTCGTGCTCCTGCCTGGGGATTGGCCAGGCCGATATCTTCGTACGCAATCACGAGCAGCCGCCGGCTCAAGGAGACAAGATCACCGGCTTCAATTAATCGGCCTAAATAGTGGAGCGCAGCATTGACATCACTTCCCCTGATTGATTTCTGAAATGCCGAAATCACATCATAATGGCCGTCCCCGTCTTTATCATAAGTTAAACTTTTTCTCTGGATGCACTCTTCAGCAGTGTCTATTCCAATTGTAATAATACCTTCATTATTTTTTTCACTGGAGAGAACAGCAAGCTCCAGCGCATTTAAAGCACTTCTGACATCACCATTTGAGGCGGTTGCAAGATGCATAAGGGCATCTTCGGAAATGTTGACTGTATATCCGCCAAGCCCCCGTTCCTCATCCTCCAGGGCCCGCATCAACGCAGCTTTAATTTCATTTACCTCTAACGGCTTTAATTCGAAAATTTGCGTCCGGCTCCTGATTGCCGGATTGATGGCATGATACGGGTTGCTTGTCGTTGCCCCGATTAAGGTTATCATTCCATTTTCGAGGTAAGGAAGAAGAAAATCCTGTTTCCCTTTATCCAAGCGATGAACCTCGTCGAGCAAGAGGATCACTTTTCCTGACATTTTTGCTTCAGCCGCAACAATTCCAAGGTCTTTCTTATTATTGGTAACAGCGTTTAAGGTTCGAAACGCATATTTTGTACTTCCGGCGATGGCGCTTGCAATCGAGGTTTTGCCAATGCCTGGCGGGCCGTATAGGATCATCGAAGACAATTGCTTTGCCTTCACCATTCTGGCAATAATCTTGCCGGGACCGACTAAATGCTCCTGGCCGATGATTTCTTCTATTGTACGCGGCCGCATCCGAAAAGCGAGCGGTTTTTGACTCATATTCATCTCTCCAATATAAATCGATGATAAATAACTGAATGTTTTTTTAAATGTAACATACGAACTTCTTAACTGGAATGCATTTGCCTGTGTAATTGTGCTATAATATCTAATGCCTACCTGGCTACTATGAATTTAAAGCAAGTTTAAAAAAGCATACACGATAGACAGAATAAACGGGCGGGGAGTCTTGAACAGAAATGATCAGAAAAAGAAAGGGGCAGGTTGGTCCGAGGTTTTTTATTTATGTGACAGGTTTGTTAATCATGTCATTCGGGATCGTCCTGATGATTAAAGGGGATCTCGGGGCGACACCCTGGGATGTTCTCCATGTTGGTTTGTTTTACCGCGTCGGGCTGACAATCGGAAGCTGGTCGATTATTGTCGGCTTTATTATTTTAACAGTTGCAGCACTTATTTCAAAAGAAATCCCTCAGTTTGGCGCTTTTTTGAATATGGTGCTCGTCGGTGTTTTTATTGATTTATATTTATTGCTGCCTTTTCTGAACACGCCATCCTCACTTTTTGGAAAGGGAATTATGCTCCTTGCGGGGATCGTTTTAATGGGGTATGGTATGGGCCTGTACATATCTGCGCAGTTTGGAGCAGGACCCCGCGACAGCTTGATGATTGCGGTCACCTCAAAAACAGGCTGGAAGGTGCGCAATGTCCGGGCAGGAATGGAATTCTTGGTGTTGTTTATTGGCTGGCAGCTTGGCGGACCGATTTTCTGGGGAACAATCCTGTTCAGCCTGACAATTGGGCCGGTAGTTGGATACGCTTTGCCGCAAACCCAGGCATTAACAGATTATTGGCTCGCTCATTTAAAAAATAAACACAGTATTTCGATCGATACAAGTGAAGAGACGAAGCGGGGTGTTGGGATATGAAAATTTCTACAAAAGGGCGTTACGGCTTAACGATCATGATTGAGCTCGCCAAAAAGCATGGTGAAGGACCGATATCACTTAAATCGATTGCGCAAACGAATGGTTTATCCGAGCATTATTTGGAGCAACTGATCGCGCCACTGCGCAATGCAGGCCTCGTGAAGAGCATCCGCGGTGCTTACGGGGGCTATATTCTTGGCGATTTGCCTTCGAAAATCACATCTGGCGATATTATTCGCGTCCTTGAAGGGCCAATCAGCCCGGTCGAGGGAATCGAAGATGAAGAACCGGCGAAGCGCGAATTATGGATGAGAATCCGCGATGCTGTAAAGGAAGTCCTTGATAGCACAACATTGGAAGACTTATCAAATTACACGGATAATGGTGATTCAGATTCTTATATGTTTTATATATAATCAGCAACCAATGGGGTAGCCTAAAGCCTGACAATAAAGCAATTTGTTTTTAAAAAAAGAAGGTGAAAATATTGGAACGCATTTACTTGGATCATGCTGCAACAGCCCCGATGCATCCAAACGTCATCCAAAAAATGGTTGAGACGATGGAATCCCAGTTCGGCAATCCGTCAAGCATCCATTCGTTTGGAAGAGAAGCACGGCATCTTGTTGATGATGCCCGCGAGGTGCTGGCGAGAAGCATTGGTGCGAAGCCCAATGAAATTGTTTTTACCGGCGGCGGCACCGAAGCGGATAATTTAGCAGTGATCGGCGGGGCAGAAGCCAATAAGCATAACGGAAAGCATATCATAACAACGGCCGTTGAGCATCATGCTGTCCTGCATGCCTGCCGGCAATTGGAGAGGCTCGGCTTTGATGTGACTTATTTGCCGGTCGATGAGACCGGAAGCATTTCTATTGCTGAGTTTAAGCAAGCTTTAAGGGACGACACAATTTTAGTTTCGATCATGTATGGCAATAATGAGGTTGGAGTGATTGAGCCGATCAAAGAGGTTGGCGAACTGCTTAAAAACCACCAAGCTTTGTTTCATACGGATGCTGTCCAGGCATATGGCGTTGAAACGCTTGATGTGAACGAACTTTCAGTTGATTTGCTGTCCGTTTCAGCACATAAAATCAACGGCCCAAAAGGGATTGGCTTTTTATACAGCCGCGAAGGAGTCAAGCTGTCTCCTCGGACATTCGGAGGAGAGCAGGAAAGAAAACGGCGCGCCGGAACTGAAAATGTGGCAGCAATTGCCGGCTTTCGTGAGGCTGTGATTATTTCGCAAACGGAGCTGGAAGAAAGACGAAGCCGTTATCGTTCCTTTAAAAAGCTGTTTGTCGATCGCCTTGAAAAAGAAGGAGTAAAGTTTTTCATAAACAGTTCGCTTGATAATTCGTTGCCCCATGTTTTAAACTTAAGCTTTCCGGGGACGGATGTTGAAGCAATGCTTGTGAATCTTGACCTTGCCGGAATCGCGGCATCAAGCGGATCGGCATGCACAGCAGGCTCGATTGATCCCTCGCATGTTCTTGTGGCTATGTTCGGCAAAGACTCAGACCGGACTAAAAACTCGATTCGTTACAGCTTCGGTTTGAACAATACAGCGGAACAAGTGGAAAAAGCAGCAAGTGAAACAGCTAAAATTGTTAAGCGGCTAACCGCTTGAAGATAGACAGCATAAAAGAAGCGGAGTGAATAATATGACTAAACTCCCAGAAAACACGAGAGTGGTCGTTGGAATGTCAGGTGGGGTAGACTCGTCGGTGGCTGCCCTTTTGCTCAAGCAGCAAGGCTATGATGTGATCGGCATTTTTATGAAAAACTGGGACGATACGGATGAAAATGGCGTTTGTACTGCGACTGAGGATTATAATGATGTCATTCGCGTCTGCAATCAAATCGGCATTCCCTACTATGCGGTTAATTTTGAAAAGCAATATTGGGAAAAAGTCTTTACTTATTTCCTTGAAGAATATAAAGCAGGCAGAACTCCAAATCCGGATGTGATGTGCAACAAGGAAATTAAATTTAAAGCGTTTCTTGAGCATGCTGTAAAGCTTGGAGCCGATTATTTAGCAACAGGCCATTATGCACAGGTGGAGTTCCGTGACGGCGAGTACAAAATGCTGCGCGGCCTGGATGAGAATAAAGACCAGACCTATTTTCTGAATCAGTTGACCCAGTCCCAGCTTGAAAAAGTCATGTTTCCAATTGGCGGCTTGGAAAAGTCGGAAGTTAGGGAAATTGCTCTTAAAGCCGGTCTTGCAACTGCAACGAAAAAAGACAGCACAGGCATTTGCTTTATCGGTGAAAGAAACTTTAAGGAGTTCCTTGGCAATTACCTTCCAGCCCAGCCCGGAAATATGGAAACTTTTGATGGTGAAGTTATGGGCAAGCATGACGGGTTGATGTATTATACAATCGGTCAGCGTCACGGTCTCGGGATCGGCGGTTCTGGTGATCCATGGTTTGTGGTCGGCAAGGACCTGGAGAGAAATGTGCTTTATGTCGGCCAGGGATTCGAGAATGAAAAGCTGTATTCCGACTCAATCACAGCGGTTAATGTCAGCTGGGTATCCGGCAAGCCGAAACCGGTGGAGTTCGAATGCACAGCGAAATTCCGCTACCGCCAGCCTGATAACAAAGTAACTGTGCAACTGCTTGAAGATGGCAAGGCGAAAGTTGTCTTCCATGAACCGATAAGGGCGGTTACTCCCGGACAAGCGGTTGTGTTTTATCAAGGGGATGAATGCCTCGGAGGCGGAACAATTGACGAGATATATATGGATGGAGAGCAGCTTACGTATGTAGGCTAATGTATGAATGTAACCCTTGATTCCTGCCAAGCCGGAATCGGGGTTTTTTTCCGCCAAAACGGGGATGGATACAAATAAATATTCCCAATTGTGCTATACTTTCATTGAGAACGGAGCGTGCGCGATCATGGATAAAAACCAATTAGGTATTCAATATATGAAAGAAGGAAATTGGGAGGAAGCGGCCAAACTTTTTTCAGCAGCGATAGAGGAAAATCCTCACGATCCCGTTGCTTATATTAATTTTGGTAATGTTCTTGCCGCGGTTGGCGAAACGGACAGGGCCCTTAAGTTTTATGAAAAGGCAATTGCTCTGGATGAAGCTGCTGCTGCTGCGTATTACAGCGCCGGGAATTTATATTTTGAAAACGAGCAGTTTGCAGAAGCAAAAAACATGTTTGAAAAAGCGATGAAAAACGGTCTCGATTCAGCCGATAATTTCTTTATGCTCGGGATGTCGTTCGTGCAGCTCGAGCAGCCTCGTTTTGCGCTTCCATACCTGCAAAGAAGTACGGAGTTAAATGACGAAGATCCAGAAGCAAGATTTCAATACGGCCTATGCCTGGCCCAGCAGGATTTACTTGATGAAGCGATCACGCAATTTGAAAAATGTATTGAAATAGATGCTGAGCATGCGGATGCTTTTTATAACCTTGGAGTCGCTTTTGGCTTTAAGGAACAGCCGGGAAAGGCGCTGGCTATGTTTGAAAAAGCGCTCGATATTCAACCGGACCATTTACTCGCCGGCTATGGCAAAAAGCTGCTTGAAAATGGCGACGAAACGATTTAAAAATTTGACGAAAAGGAGGGAAACCCGGTGGATAAGCAAAATTCGCTAGAATTATTTTCAGAGCAAGGGAAGTTTGTCAGAGGAAAACATTTAGTGACGATTTTTCATAATGAACAAAATTTGTATACGGTGCTTCGCATCCGTATTGAAGAAACGAATGAAGAATACGAGGATAAAGAAGCGGTTATCACCGGGTACTTCCCGAGAATTCACGAACAGGAATCATATGTTTTTTTCGGCGAGTTTAAGGATCATCCTAAATTTGGCTTACAGTACCAGGTTAGCCATTTCCGCAAGGACCTTCCACAATCAAAACAAGGTGTAATCAATTATTTGTCCGGGGAGCTTTTTAAAGGGATCGGGAAAAAAACAGCCGAGAAGATCGTTGACACATTGGGAGAAAATGCGATCTCCCGTATTTTGAGCCAACCATCGATTCTCGATACGATTCCCAAGCTTCCGCCTGATAAAGCGAAACAGCTGTATGATACGCTGATGGAGCATCAGGGGCTTGAACAAATCATGGTTGCCTTGAATGAATATGGGTTTGGTCCGCAGCTATCGATGAAAATTTATCAAGCCTATAAAGAGAATACGATTGAGATTCTCCAATCGAATCCGTATAAGCTTGTTGAGGATGTGGAGGGAATCGGCTTCGGAAGGGCTGATGAACTCGGCTATCAGCTCGGGATCAGGGGCAGCCATCCTGATCGGATCAAAGCGGCCTGCCTCTATTGCCTCGAACTGGAGAGCATGCAGGCCGGCCATGTTTTTGCAAATGCCGCGGATGTGCTCGAGTCTGTCAAAAAGCTGCTTGAAGACAACCAGCACGAGGAAATCGAGTTTCAACACATTTCAAACGAACTGGTCAAGCTGGAACAGGAAGGAAAGCTGGTCGTTGAAGAAAAGCGCCTTTACTTGCCTTCTTTATTTTTCTCGGAAAAAGGAGTCGTAACCAATATTAAGCGGCTGCTTAGCCAGACGGAATATAAGGACCAGTTTCCCGAGTCGGAATTTTTGCTGGCGCTTGGCAGCCTTGAAGAGCGGCTCGGTGTCCAGTATGCGCCATCCCAGAAAGAAGCGATTCAAACGGCACTGATGTCACCAATGCTTATTCTGACTGGCGGTCCCGGCACCGGCAAGACCACCGTGATTAAAGGGATTGTCGAGCTTTATGCCGAACTGCACGGCTGTTCATTGGACCCGAAAGATTATAAAAAAGAAGAGCCGTTTCCGTTTTTACTGGCTGCCCCGACAGGAAGGGCAGCGAAGCGGATGACGGAGTCAACGGGCCTGCCTGCAGTGACGATCCACCGGCTGCTTGGCTGGAATGGTACAGAGGGTTTTGACCATCATGAGGATAACCCGCTCGAAGGCAAAATCTTGATCGTAGACGAAACGTCTATGGTTGATATTTGGCTGGCAAACCAGCTTTTCAAAGCATTGCCCGCCAATATTCAAGTTATTCTTGTTGGTGACGAGGACCAGCTTCCATCTGTCGGACCCGGCCAGGTTTTAAAGGATTTGCTCCAGTCTGAATGCGTTCCCACTGTCCTGCTTAGCGATATTTACCGACAGGCTGAGGGGTCGAGCATCATTGAGCTTGCCCACTCGATAAAAAATGGCCAGCTTCCGCAAAATATTTCCGTACAGCAGCCTGACCGCTCGTTCATTAAATGCTCGCCGGCACAAGTTGCCGATGTCATTGAAAAAGTCGCATTCAATGCAAAAAAGAAAGGCTATTCGGCCAAAGATATTCAGGTTCTGGCTCCTATGTACAGGGGACCGGCCGGAATTGACAGGTTGAACGTGATGCTTCAGGAGATTTTTAATCCGAACCCTGATGGGACGAGAAAAGAGATTTCGTTCGGGGACGTAAAATACCGGATTGGAGATAAGGTACTCCAGCTTGTCAATCAGCCGGAAAGCCATGTTTATAACGGGGATATTGGCGAAATTGTCTCTATTTTTTACGCGCGGGAAAACACGGAAAAGCAGGATATGGTGATCGTTTCATTTGATGGAGTCGAAGCCACATATACAAGGCAGGATTTAAATCAGATCACCCATGCCTATTGCTGTTCAGTCCATAAATCCCAGGGAAGCGAATTCCCGATTGTGATTTTGCCTGTCGTGAAAAGTTATTACCGAATGCTGCGCCGAAACCTGATCTACACCGGGATTACAAGAAGCAAGCAATTTTTAATTTTGTGCGGCGAGCCCGACGCTTTGCGGATCGGAGTTGAAAGAGCCGACGATCAGGCCCGGAACACAACGCTTTCGGCAAAGCTCCGCGCCTCTATTCGGGGCGGTTACGAGCAGGAAGTGGCTCCATCTTCCGAAAAGGAAATCTCATATGAAGAGCAATTAATGAATGCAGACCCAATGATCGGGATGGAGAATACTACTCCCTATGATTTTCTTGAAAACCTGCAGTGAGAAAAGAGACCGGCAATGGTTCATCCTTCCGGTCCCTTCATATAAGCATTAACTGCTGTAACGGCGCTCATGTTCATCGAAAAGATCATCAAGAGAGCTTAATGTTCCGTCTTCCTCAACCTGATGCGTATTGATGATTCCTTGAGATAAAGTAAGCTCAATAAAACAACTCCAACAATAATATTGGTTGATGCCAATTTTTCCGATATCTTTGCTTTGGCAATTAGGGCATTTCAGCATGGGATTACACCTCACGTTTTTACGTTAACAATGATGGCGTCATTCCCGATTGCTGGCGGTTCAGCCGTTTTAACGACCCGTCTCCCCTCCGTAATATCAGAAAAGAAACCATCTGTTAATTCATACCCTATGATCGTTCCCACTTCTTCCATAAAATATACATCCTGAAGAAGGCCAAGCTTTTCTCCTTCTGTAGTGATCAACATTTTGCCTGACAGATTTTGCTGGTGCTCAATCGTATAATCAGGAGGATTTTTGACGGGTTCCAAAACATCAACACTGTCTACAATGATCCCATCCCAGCCAAATGAAGCAACATTTTCCACTTTGATAATATATGATTTGCGGAACAATGCCCCTTTCCGCAACAGCAATCCCAGTACCCGCCCGTTTGCGGTAATACTAAGATCACAAACCTCGCCAATTTTATTCCCGCTTTTCAGTTCATACACGGGCAGTCCTTTTAATAGTGAGAATGTCCGCAAAGGAATCTCCCGCCTTTCTTGGCCTGTTTATTTTTTGTTGTTCTTTTGAAAAAAATAACGGAAAACCGCTTCCAGCCATGGTGAAAATTTCATTGCAATGTCGTGAAACAGGCAGCCTCATGTATATTTCCAAGTATTCCTCCAACAATAATTGCAAAGGAGGCTGGTAATTTTGGAAATAAGGATGAAATGGTATTACCGGCTCGGCTTCATGCTGCTACTATTTATTGTGTTGTTTACTTTTTTAAAACTGCAGCAAATTTGGCTGCCGATATTAGAAGTGATCATGACCGTGTTGCTGCCTT
Organism: Bacillus sp. V33-4; assembly: GCF_002860225.1. NCBI lineage: Bacteria > Bacillati > Bacillota > Bacilli > Caryophanales > Bacillaceae > Bacillus > Bacillus sp. V33-4. The sequence continues at coordinate 8,267 of NZ_PGVC01000051.1, read as the reverse complement.
TTCTGATTTCGGCTTTTATTACTTATCTTCTTCACCCGGTTGTTGAAAAATTGCACGAAGCTGGTTTGCACAGGGGCCTCGCTGTATTTATTATTTATTTTCTGTTTTTTGGGGGGCTGGGCTGGGCCTTTTACAAAGGGATTCCTGCTTTTATTGTCCAGTTGAAGGATCTTTCGGAACATGCCCCGGAGTTTGCAAACCAATACCGCAGCTGGATTGATACGATTCAAAGCCGGACGTCGGCATGGCCTGACGGGGTCCAGGACCGGATCGATGAAAATATTGCATCGGCGGAAAAAGCATTGGACCGGATGCTGGCCCGGATCATCGACGCGCTTGTTGCTGTTATTAATTCACTGTTGATTGTCGCAATTATTCCGTTTATCGCCTTTTACATGCTTAAGGATCATCTCTTAATCAAAAAGGCTGCATGGTACTTAACGCCGCGAACATGGCGAAAGCATGCAGAATTGTTTCTAAGGGATGTCGATAAATCGTTGGGAGGTTATATCAGGGGCCAGCTGTTTGTCTGTTTTATTATGGCGGCGCTGTCGACATTGCTGTTTTGGATGATCGGGATGAGGTATCCACTTTTGCTCGGGCTAATTGTTGGAGTGACCAACATCATTCCTTATTTTGGCCCTTTTATTGGGGTCATTCCAGCCGCGGTTCTGGCGGCAACGATTTCGTTAAAAATGGTTGTATTGTCGATCATTATTGTTTTCTCACTGCAGTTTTTAGAAGGGAATATCCTCTCGCCATTAATCATTGGCAAAAGCCTTCATATGCATCCGCTGTTTATTATGCTCGCGTTGCTGGCCGGGGGAGAAGTGGGCGGAGTCACGGGGTTGATACTGGCTGTCCCGGTTATGGCAGTCGCAAAAGTGGCGATCGTCCACGCAAAAGACCATTTCAGCAGAAATAAACAACTCGTCCGCGGCGGTGATTGACAGTTTGACAAACGATTCACCGCTTTTATATAATGCGGGTATAAGAATAATAGCAAACATGTTGAAGGATCGAGTATGCTGAATAGCCATTTAAGCGCTCCCGAGCGTAAGAGAAGAATTCCCCCGGGCTGAAAGGAATTCTAAATGAAAGCAGCAGAACGCTAATCCGGAATGCAGCTAACCACTGCCGTTTAACCGCGTTATGGTGATTGAGAGGTGGATGCATCAATGCGTCCATTATCAGGGTGGTACCGCGAGTTAGCTCTCGTCCCTGTAAGGGGATGAGGGCTTTTTGTGTTTTCTTTTTCAACGTGGGTAAACACATTCGTTAAATATTTTATAAGGAGGGCATAGTAATGAAGCAGTTAACAGGATCACAAATTCGCCGGATGTTTCTTGAATTTTTTAAAGAAAAAGGGCATGCGGTTGAACCAAGCGCTCCGCTTGTTCCGCACGATGATCCTTCATTGCTGTGGATCAACAGCGGTGTGGCAACATTAAAAAAATACTTTGATGGACGGGTCGTACCTGAAAATCCGCGCATCACCAATGCACAGAAGTCGATTCGCACGAACGATATTGAGAACGTCGGAAAGACAGCAAGACATCATACATTTTTTGAGATGCTGGGGAACTTTTCAATTGGCGACTATTTTAAAGAGGAAGCCATTGTATGGGCCTGGGAATTTCTTACCGACCGAAAATGGATAGGATTTAAGCCGGAGCTATTGTCTGTGACGATACATCCCGAGGATGACGAAGCTTATGAAATTTGGAACAAGAAAATCGGGCTTCCTGAGGAACGAATTATTCGGTTAGAAGGGAATTTTTGGGATATTGGTGAAGGGCCGAGTGGTCCGAACACGGAAATTTTCTATGACCGGGGTCCAAAGTACGGCAATGATCCAGAAGATGCGGAGCTATATCCGGGCGGCGAAAATGACCGTTATCTCGAGGTATGGAATCTCGTTTTTTCAGAATTCAATCATAACCCTGACGGTACTTATACACCGCTTCCAAAGAAAAACATTGATACGGGGATGGGGCTTGAGCGGATGGCATCGGTCGTCCAGGATGTGCCGACCAACTTTGACACGGATCTTTTCGTGCCGATTATTAAAGTGACAGAACAAATCTCTGGTGAAAAATACGGCAGTAATCAGGAGAAGGATACAGCGTTCAAAGTGATTGCCGATCATATTCGAACGGTCGCCTTTGCCGTAGGCGACGGCGCACTGCCGTCCAACGAAGGCAGGGGCTATGTTCTGCGCCGCCTGCTGAGACGGGCCGTGCGCTATGCCAAGCTCATAAACATTGACAAGCCATTTATGTTTGAGCTTGTTCCGGTTGTCAGCGAAATCATGGCCGATTTTTATTCGGATGTCCAGCAAAAAACCGAGTTTATTCAAAAGGTCATTAAAAACGAAGAAGAACGGTTCCATGAAACGCTGCATGAGGGCTTGGCGATTTTAGAGAGTGTTATCAACAAAGAAACGGAACTAGGCAGCCGAATTATTCAGGGCGCTGATGTGTTCCGTCTTTACGACACTTATGGCTTCCCTGTCGAATTAACAGAGGAATACGCGGAAGAGGCCGGGCTGACTATCGATCACGAAGGCTTTGAAAAAGAAATGGCAAACCAGCGGGATCGGGCCCGGTCTGCCCGGCACGATGTTGGATCGATGCAGGTTCAAGGCGGCATTCTCGGGGAAATCAAAGACGACAGCAAGTTTGTCGGCTATGATCAGCTTGAAACAAAAGCGAATGTCGTTACGATTGTAAAAGATGGGGAACTCGCCGATGCAGCCACTGTTGGCGATGAAGTCCAGCTCATCCTTGATCAGACGCCGTTTTATGCTGAGAGCGGCGGGCAGATTGCTGATATAGGGACTCTTTCTGCCACAGGGCTTTTAGTTCATGTGCTTGATGTTCAAAAGGCTCCAAATGGACAAAATCTTCATCGTGCGGTGATTAAAGAAGGCAAGCTCCAAAAAGGCCAACAAGTAGCAGCTGTTGTGAATAAGGCGAACCGTGCAAAAGTAATTAAAAATCATACTGCGACGCATCTATTGCACCAAGCTTTGAAAGATGTTTTAGGAGCCCATGTAAACCAGGCCGGCTCCCTCGTCGGACCTGACCGGCTTCGCTTTGACTTTTCCCACTTTGGACATGTTAGTACTGAAGAGCTTGAAAAGATTGAAAGCATTGTGAATGATAAGATTTGGCGCGGCATCGGTGTAAACATCGATTACAAGCCGATTGATGAGGCAAAGGCAATGGGGGCAATGGCCCTGTTCGGAGAAAAATACGGCAAGATTGTCAGGGTGGTCCAGGTTGGCGATTACAGCCTTGAGCTTTGCGGCGGCTGCCATGTTCCAAACACTTCCGTTATTGGCTTGTTCAAAATTTTATCGGAAAGCGGCATTGGCGCAGGTACAAGACGAATTGAAGCAGTGACCGGTGAGGCGGCCTACCAAGTATTAAACGAACAAGTCTCGGTATTAAAAGAAGCGGCAGCAAAGCTGAAAACCAATCCGAAAGAGGTTTCAGCTCGAATCGATTCATTGCTTGCGGAGATCAAACAGCTCCAGCGTGAAAACGAATCGCTTGCTGGGAAGCTTGGAAATATTGAAGCAGGGAGCCTTGTCTCGAAAGCGCGTGAGGCGAACGGAATTACCTACCTGGCTGCAAAAGTTCAAGCAGCCGATATGAACAACCTTCGCAATATGGCAGACGATTTGAAAAACAAACTTGGCTCAGCCGTGATTGTTCTCGGCAGCGTCCATGAAGACAAAGTGAACATCATTGCCGGTGTCACTAAAGACTTGATTGAAAAAGGATACCACGCCGGCAAACTCGTTAAAGAAGTGGCAACGCGGTGCGGCGGCGGGGGCGGCGGACGGCCTGACATGGCACAGGCAGGCGGTAAAGACCCGAATAAACTTGATGCTGCCCTTGAATTTGTCGAGGAATGGGTAAAATCAATTTGATATCGGGCCAAACTAGTGTAAAATGTAGGTAATTAATGATTGATAGCGTATTATCGCAAAGCGAGGTGCAAAATATGAGCTCTTTTGATAAAACGATGAGATTTAACTTTCCTGAAGAGCCTTTTGAACATGACGTAAACGATGTTCTTTTTCAAGTGTATGAGGCCTTGCAGGAAAAAGGCTACAACCCGATTAATCAAATCGTTGGTTACCTGCTGTCAGGAGATCCTGCTTACATCCCGCGCCATAGAGATGCACGCAATATTATCCGCAAGCTTGAACGGGACGAAATCATCGAAGAATTGGTAAAATCATATTTAAAGCAGCAGCGAGAGGGATAGCGTATGCGGACACTGGGATTGGACGTCGGCTCGAAAACAGTCGGGGTTGCGGTCAGCGATGAATTAGGCTGGACTGCTCAGGGGTTGGAAACAATCCGGATAAATGAAGAAGAAAAAGAGTTTGGTTTCGAGCAAATTGGTAAAATAATAAAAGAGTATGAAGTTGGCGAAGTGGTGGTCGGTTTGCCGAAGAATATGAATGGAACAATCGGACCACGCGGCGAAGCAAGCCGATTTTATGCAAGTGAACTCGAAAAAAGGTTTGGCCTCCCTGTTGTGCTCTGGGATGAACGACTGACTACAGTTGCCGCTGAACGGATTCTGCTCGAAGCGGATGTCAGCCGGAAAAAGCGCAGTAAAGTGATCGACAAAATGGCTGCCGGCATGATTCTGCAGGGATATCTGGACAGCAAAAATTAATGAGGTGAAAAGAAATGGACCACGGAGAAAATCATATTACAGTAGTGGATGAAGAAGGAAATGAACAGCTTTGCGAAGTGTTGTTTACATTCGACTCTGAAGAGTTCGGCAAATCATATGTTCTTTACTACCCAGTCGGCGCCGATGAGGACGATGAAGAAGATATTGAAATTCACGCTTCCGCATTCATGCCAACCGAAGAGAATGAGGAAGGCGAACTGATGCCGATTGAAACGGACGAGGAATGGGATATGATTGAAGAAATGCTCAACACGTTTCTTGAAAATCAAGACGAAGAAGAATAAGCGAGAACAGGCTGGTCCTCCAAGGGCCAGCCTGCTTTTTATTTTGATCCCGGCTGGTAAAAGTTGTTTTGAACAAACTGTTTAAAATAAATATTGTCGTAACGATGCTGACGTGTGAAATTTTTGCAATATTTTGCGACGAAAAAAAGAAAATATAGTATAATGATGCGAGATGTACGAAAAGGGTTACATACGATAGTTGTGTCATTTCGGCCCTTTGCCTTGGAGGGGATTACGATGTCAACAGAAGAACAGAACAGCAAAAAAGAACTGATTCGCCAAAAAAAGCTTGAACACCAGTCAGAAGCTAAAGTTGTTCGCAAAATTGTCTTTATCATTGCGATTGTGCTTTTTCTGCTAATCGGTGGATTGACAGCAGGAGGCTATTTTTATATTCAATCAGCGCTAAAGCCTGTAGACCCAGGCAATGAAACGAAAAAACCGGTTGAGATTCCGATCGGTTCATCCGTGAGCGGCATTGCTGAAATATTAGAATCGAGCGGTGTCATCAAAGATGCGCGCGTATTCAAATATTATGTAAAATTGAAAAATGAATCCGGATTTATGGCCGGTAACTATAATATGAACCCGTCGATGACAATTCCCGAGATTATCGAAAGTTTAAAAACAGGCCGGGTATTGCAGGATGAAGTATTTAGAATGACGATCCCGGAAGGAAAGCAGCTGTCGGAGATTGCGGGGATTATCGCTGAAAAAACAAACAGCGAGCAAGCAGACGTGTTCAATCAGCTTAACGATCGGGCATTCATTGATGGATTGCGGACCAAATATCCGGAAGTGCTGACAGAAGAAATTTTTAATGCAAATGTTAAACACCCATTAGAAGGGTATCTGTTCCCGGCAACTTATCCATTCTATACTGAACAGCCTACATTGGAAGAAATTGTATCGGTTATGCTCGATAAAACAAACGCTGTTCTGGCTGAATACTCGGAACAGATGGAAGAGCAGGCTTTTACTGCTCATAAGCTATTAACAATGGCTTCATTAATTGAAGAGGAAGCAACCGAGCAGGCGGACCGTTATCAAATTGCCAGTGTCTTTTACAACCGGATTGACACAGGCATGCCTTTACAGACAGATCCTACCGTCCTGTACGCCCATGGCGAACATAAAGGCAGGGTCTTGTATGAAGATCTTGAAATTGATTCTCCTTACAACACCTACCAGAATCAAGGACTGCCGCCAGGACCAATCGCCAATGCAGGCGTGATGTCGATTGAAGCTGCAATAAACCCAAAGGAAACCAACTATCTTTATTTCCTGGCAACTTCAAAAGGTGATGTCCTGTTTTCAGAAACCCTTGATGAACATAATCAGAAAAAAGCTGAACACATCACAAATAATTAGTGAAAAGGGGAATGCAGAAAAATTAGCATTCCCCGTTTATTTTATGATAAAATAGATCAGGTGTTTTAACAGACCTGATAGCGTCCAAGGATACCGGCTTTACAGCTGAGTTGATAAATGAATCGGCCAGTGTCTTCATTTATCCTGTGCACGCTATTTTTTCATGTCTAAAATGTGAAAAAACGTAAGGATGGATAAAACGGCGGCTGGGATTAGCGCCGAAACAAGATCCAGAACCGTGAGGTGAGATGGCTTTGTTGAATGAAGAGCTGCAAGCATATTTAGACGAATTAATTCCAGAGCGTCCAGAGCTGATAATGGAAATTGAAAGGTACGCCGCACTTTATCATGTTCCGATTATGGAAAATAGCGGCATGGAAGTGCTGCTGCAGCTGCTCAGAATTCATCGGCCTGATTCAATTCTTGAAATCGGAGCGGCGATCGGCTATTCCGCTTTACGGATGTCGCTGGCGCTCCCTTCTGCTAAAATCGTCACGGTTGAAAGAGATGAGGAGAGAGCGGCGATCGCCCTCGAGAACTTTAAAAAAGCGGGTAACAGCATGATCACGTTGGTAAAAGGAGATGCTCTTCAGGTTGATGTCGAGGTTGCATCCCATGCGCCATTTGATGCGATCTTCATTGATGCCGCCAAAGGGCAGTACCGCCGATTTTTTGAGTTATATTCCGCCTTCCTCAAAGCAGGAGGGTTAATGATAACAGATAACGTCTTGTTTAAAGGACTTGTATCAGCAGAGCAGATTGATCATAAGCGCACGCGGAGCTTAGTAAACAAGATAAAAGATTTTAATAGCTGGCTTGTAAACCATCCTGATTATGACACCGTTATCCTCCCTGTTGGGGATGGAATTGCCGTCAGCAAAAAGAGGTGAAAGCAATGAAAAAACCAGAATTATTAGTTACACCTGTCAGTGTCGGGGATATTGTTCCTTTATCTATTGCCGGTGCGGACGCTTTCGTGATCGGGGAACAGCGCTATGGCCTGCGCCTAGCCGGTGAATTTGACCGGGATGCGATCGTAAAGGCGGTCGATCTTGCCCACTCTCACAATAAAAAAGTATACATAGAGATGAATGCGATCTTTCATAATGAGAAAGTGGACGAGCTTGAGGACTATATTCACTTTTTGAAAGAGGCAAAAGCAGATGCGGTTATTTTTGGCGATCCTGCTGTGTTAATGGCGGCGCGCCTTGCAGCTCCCGAGATGAAGCTGCACTGGAATACAGAAACAACGGCAACAAATTGGTATACTTGCAACTACTGGGGCCGAAAAGGTGCGAAGCGGGCCGTATTAGCAAGGGAGATAAACATCGATGCGATTGTCGAGATGAAAGAGCATGCTGAAGTTGAACTCGAGGTCCAGGTCCATGGAATGACGGCAATGTTCCAATCGAAGCGCTCCCTGCTTGGAAACTATTTTGAATATCAAGGAAAGGCGATGGAAGTGGAGAATCGCCAACAGGCAGGGGATATGTTCCTCCATGATAAAGAGCGGGACAACAAATATCCGATTTTTGAAGACGAAAATGGCACCCATATCATGAGCCCTAATGATATTTGCATGATCGATGAGCTTCAGGAAATGGTTGAAGCGGGCATCGACTCTTTTAAAATTGACGGGATCTTAAAGTGCCCTGAATATATTCTTGAAGTTACGAAGCTTTATCGAAAAGCGATTGATCTATGTGTCGAAAATCCGGATCAATACGATGAGGAAAAGCACAGTCTTTTTGCAAACATAGAAGAATTGCAGCCTGAAAACCGCCCGCTTGATACAGGATTTTTCTTTAAAGAGACGGTCTATTGACCGAAATGCGGAAGCGCCTTGGTCAGCCCTGACAGGCGTTGGAGGACCTGACACTGAAGTCGTTC
>NZ_PGVC01000050.1:0-48496 GCF_002860225.1 Bacillus sp. V33-4 | reverse complement strand
TGACACTTACTCGGGTTGGACTTTCACCAACTAGCAATTAACGGCTTGCTGGGCACGCAAAAATAAAAAACGAGACACAGGCAAATCCAGCCTGCATCTCAGTTTATTAAATCCAGGAAAAACCCCTGCGCTGTTTCTTTTCGTTATCATTCTTATCTTCGGAGTTGTTCTTTTTATTTTTGTTTCGGTTGTCAATATGGTGTTCCTCATGGTCATCCCGGCTTTCACTACGGTCTTCCCACTCATCATCAAGACGCCAATGGCGCTCGCCGTCATCAATAATGACTCGATCAGTCCGAATGATTACTTCATCAGCATCAATGACTGTCCGTTTCCGATTCTTCTTTGACATTGATATCCCTCCCTTTTTCCTTTTATAATATGTAAAAGATCAAAATGTGCTAGACGGGCTGCCTATTTCCGGGAAAAAATATCGCTGTTTTAAAGAGTAAATTTCACAATGTAACAAGCTAAACCGAAAAACGAATGAAGTTGTCTAAATTAACAGGAGTATGCCGTAGGAAACGAATAATACTGTCTTAACTATAAATAACCGTTCGTTTTTCAGTTAAAGAATGCTTTTATGAAATTCACTCTTAAAATAAAAGAAAAACCTCCCTGGTTGGGAGGCGACCTATCACTGCCCTTCAAAGTAGTCAATTGCCTCGTCTACTGACATGAATATTTTTACATCGGTTATTTTTTGCCCATTGTTTGCCACGCCCATAAATCCATCGGCTACTTGAATGATATCGGCCGTGGACCCCTCCTTGTCTTCCGGCAATTGTACCGTTTCCTTAATAGAAGCCTGTCCTTGTTCTGCCCAGGATTGTATTTCTGCCGCATAAGTATCGTAATTCATATTGACCGTAATTCGACTTTCCAATTCATTTAACGTTAGCGGTTCGGCTTCACCTTTTGTATTTGTTGCAGTAGGATTTTCGCCTTGTTCCGGTTCAACTGGTCTGCTTGGTTCCGGCTTTTCACCTGCTTCTCCACCGCATCCAGTGAGTAAAAAAACGATGCCTACCAACACAAAGAATTTATGCATCGATGTCCATCTCCTTCTTTAAGTGTTTAGTACCAATCTTTACCCTTTTTGAAAAAGATCATTCATACCCTATATTTCGCTGTTTTTTCGTAAAAAAAGCATTCCATTAAAAGGAATGCGGAACTATTTTCTGTTTGTTCTAATAACCCTTATGTACCAAGCTGGTCAAATTGAGAACTTAGTCGGTTGTCCATCCCCAGTGTTCGCCTCGGGGACTTGACGATTTTGTTCTTTAGCGCTTGATAATAGAATAACGGTAATGATAATGCAAACCGCGCCTCCCCATTCCGCCAAACCAAAAGGGGTGTTCAGCCAGATTACAGCCAGCAGCGCAGCAGATAAGGGTTCTGCGCAGGCAAGCAAGCTCGTTTCTGATGGCTGCAGATACTTTAGGCTTTCTAAATAGCAAAAAAATGCGATTAAGGTTCCGAAAAGTATTACAAACAGAATCGCCAGTACAGCCGAGATTGACGCTTCGCCATGAACTTCCCATGGAGGAGCGACAAAGCTCATCCCGATACCGCCAATTACCATGCCCCAGCCGATGACGGAAATAGTTCCATGTTCCTTCAATAATTTAAGCGGCTGAACGGTATAAAAAGCAAGTGCTAAGGCGGAAGCTAATCCCCAGAATAATGCCGTGCCCGATATCGCCAGAGATGACGGTGTTCCCGCCGTCACTAACAGATATGTACCCGCTAACGCCAGTATGACAGCAATTATTTGCCTTATGCCAGGCCATGATTTTGTCCGTAAAGCTAGATACAAAGTGATAAAAACTGGGCCTAAATATTGGAGAAGTGTAGCTGTGGCAGCATTGCTTGCTTCAATTGCCGCAAAATATGTATACTGGACTCCGAGCATTCCAACAAGACCAAACAGAACGATGCTTAACCAGCCATTCTTGTCGCTCCACACACTAAATAATTTCTTCTTCCCTTGTCTTGCCCCTGATAAAGCCAGCAAAATCATTCCGGAAATAAGGAGCCTTACAACGACAAGCCAATCAGCTTGATAATTTTTTTCTTGAAAAAGAAATTGCGCGACAGTTCCCGAAACACCCCACAGGGTTGTACCTGCCAATACCAGAATGATACCAGTCGTCCGCTTATTTAATCTATTGAACAACCCTTTCCCCCCCTTTCAAACCATATCCCAGTTCAGGATGGTCATGGACACCTGATCAGACATCCATGTCGATTACAAAATTTCCAATGAGATTTTTTAGTATTTTCCAAAATGATACATGAATCAATTAGAATTGTCACTTACAAAAAACTGCCGGAACGAGCTGGCAGTTTTTTGCTTTCTTCAATTAACTTGGATCTACTTCATCAAGGGAGAGTGTTGTAACATTTGTAAACTCTCCCATTTCAATCTCTCGTTCGGTTGCCTCGGCATCGAGCTCTTCGTCCATATCCAAGCCAGGTGCCATTGAAGCCTTCGTATCCTGCTCCTTTTTTTTCATCAATAACCAGCTCCTTTCCAACTTAGCTTTTCCGACTACGCCAGGCGTATTCCTTACCAGAATTTAATCATGAAAAAAACCCGAAAAATCCGGGTTTTTTGCGGTTCGTTTATTGAAAGACTCCATCAAAAGAAGGTGGTATAGCTTTTGCATCTTCGAATACTTTAGTGATTTGATCGATGTACTCCTGTTTTAGTGCATCTGTCTGTTCTGTGTTTGCTGATTCTCCGTTTATTTTATTCGTATAATATTCTTTTAATTTCCCAGTTGCTGCTTCAAGTTCAGTTTTCTGGGCACTTAATTCTTTTGGGAGTGCAATCTCTGACACGTTATTCCCGAACTGTGCCAGAGCCTCATTTAAGTCCTTTTCTTCATCTGTAAAGGCAGCTTCCATGGTGCGAATTTCTTTCATAACGTCGTTTTGATAAGTCAGCAGCGCAGATTTTACTGCTTTTTGGTTATCATCTGTTTTATTTTCCGCTTGCTTTGCTTCCTCTCCATTTGAGGCAGCTTTGTCATTTGAACATGCCCCGATTACCGATAATAATAAGGCAACCATACATAATGCTAAAATTTTTTTCATTTCTCTCTCTCCGTTTCTTTTTTTCATCAAAAATACCTGATCAGACGTCCCGATTCTTCTGCATATTGTTATTGTAGCACGCAAAAAAAATGTCGACTGACAATTTTTAATTTAACCATTATTCGCATAAGTTGCAAGGATTTTATTCGAAAATCGAAATAAAATATTTTACCACTATAATATTTTCAACTTTCAGAAAATATTTATTATCAATGAGTTTCATAAAGTGAAAAACGAACAGTTACTTCAATTGAGACAGTATTCGTTTGCCTACGGCATACTCCTGTATATCTAGACAACTTCATTCTTTTATCGGTTTAACTTATTACATTTTGAGATTGACTCATATAAAAAAACGGCACCATTTTGGTACCGTTCTGCTAACAACATTAAGTTAGCCTATTTCGTGGAAGGTAATTTCCGGCCGGCTGCCGATTCGTATATTGACACCGGTCTGTCCCAAGCCTTCGCTAATGTAAAAGGGTTTTCCATGATGATAATGCAAGCCCTTTACCATATTCATTCGGACAAGCTTGCCCATCTTTACTAAATGGTATGGCTTAGGCCAATGGATTTGCCCACCGTGAAAATGGCCAGAAAGTAAATAATCATAATGATAATCTTTCATATCAAGAACGATATTCGGGTCGTGAGTGATGACGAGATGATAACCGTCAGGCAACCCATGATACGCTTTAGCGATGTCACTGCGCTTTGTACTAAAATCATCAATTCCTATTATATTCAGCTTTTCCCCATTTAGTTCGATTGTGCAATGCTCATTTTGCAGTGTTTTACACCCATATTGCTCAAGTGTTTGTTTTAATACGTTAAAATCTTTTTCTTTAAGTATATAGTCGTGATTGCCGAAAACGGCGTAAGTTCCATAATGGGGTTTAAGGCTTTTTAATACTTCAAGATAGGGGATCAGTTTTGTAATGGTTCGTTTCCGGTCAAGGAAGTCCCCTGTTAAAGCGATCAGGTCGACCGGCTGATCTGATATAATTCGAAACAGCTCTGCAGGAGTTACTGAAATATTTTCGAGATGCAGATCTGACAAATGCAGAATACGTAGTTGTTTTTTTGATATTTGCAGATTTGTGCGTGCCACCGTAATTGAATTAACCGCTACTTTGCTTGTGTTTCTATTAGCTTTATAAAATACCAGGACAAGAAAGACCACTATAATCATTAAAAAATAAATTGACATTTTATCTCCTCCCCACTCATTAGTATAGTAGGGATAGGTTGAAAGGCCTAGTGGGAGTTGATGGCAATGGTCGGTTACTGGTGGAAAATATCGATTCATCCGCATAATCGGTTTTGTAATGTAGGAAAATAAACAAAAAAAGGATGTTTTTCGTGAAAAAGGTTTTGCTATTGCCATTTTTGCAAATATCATCAGGCCACCACCAGGTAGCGGATGCAATAGCCGCCTACTTAAAAAAGGCGGACCCGTTTATGCAGTGTAAAACAGTCGATTTATTTCATTACACGTCGAAAAGATTGGAAAAAATGACTTCTGCTCTTTATCTTTGGGCGATTAAAATGCTGCCAGATTTTTATAGCAAAATCTATATTAGGAATGCGTATTTAAATGATAAGCCGGACCAATCATTTTTGTTTTATGAAAAGCTTTTTTTAAAAAGCATGAAAAAATTGCTCTCCGAGGAGAACCCGGATATTGTCATTTGTACGCATTGCCTTCCCTCCTATTTGCTCAATGTTCTTAAAAACAACGGGGAGTTTACTGGTTTTGTAGTAAATTCCTACACAGACTTTTTCATTAATACAGTATGGGGAATTAAAAATATTGATTTACATATCGTACCAAGTGTTACACATAAGCGTTTTCTTGTTGAAAAACAGATTGATGCGGCGAGGGTGATCGTGACCGGGATTCCTGTCCATCCTACATTTAATGGGCAGGTGCCGGACCGTAAACGGCGGGCCACATTTAATATCCTGATTACTGGAGGAAATTTAGGCGTTGGTTCGATTGGCGACCTTTGTGGCAAGCTGATTCCGTCACAAAAGATGAAATATTTTGTCCTTTGCGGAAAAAATAAAACGCTATTTCAGAAACTGAAGAAACTCGCCAGCCCGTCGGTTGTCCCGCTTGAGTACATTGAATCAAGGGAACAAATGAACCGTCTGTACGACGAAATGGATTTGGTGGTTACCAAACCTGGCGGTGTGACGATAAGCGAGTGCCTGGTGAAGAAACTCCCCATTCTACTGCTGCGGGCCTTACCGGGACAGGAAGAAATTAATGAAGCATTTTTAAGGGAAAACAAACTCGTACTCGAGCTTCCCCGCGGCCTTATGATAAAAAGCATGGAAGAAGAGATTATTGCTTTTCTCGAAAACGATCATCTGCGAAATCAGCATAGAGAGACTGTGACAGCCTTTTTGGAAAAATATGAGGATTTTAACCGCGTTGTCGAGTACTTATACAAGCGCTTATGAAAACAACAAAAAGGACTCCAAAGTCCTGTTTTGTTGTAATTTTTATTAGTTGAATGAATTTCATAAAGCAATTCTTTAATTGAAAAACGAACAGTTATTTAAAATTAACATGGTATTATTCGTTTCCTACGGCAAATTCCTGTTAAATCTGCCAGGCATTGTACCATCATTAGGCATTTATCCCAATTCAATGTTTAGCTGTCTCATCTATAGGGCTGGTGACATAAAATAAATTAATTTAGTGAATGATTAAGGCTTCGAAAGGAGTGTTTCGATGAACCTATTTTTAAATGGACAGTTAGAGCCCCGTCTATATATTCAGGAAGTACCGGAAAACGAAACATCCAATCAAACTATTTTTCAAAGGAATCTCCTCGCCGATTTTATTGAAGAACAGCAGGCGATCAATACTATGATCAATCAGTCTGTCCAGCATGTTGATTCATCTCTTAAAAGCTCTGCAACAGAACAAAAACTTTATTTCGAAGGAATGTTTACGAGAATTGATGATCAAGAGCTTTTTGCCTTGCAAATGTTGGATCTGCTCCAAAACCAGGAAGTTGTTAATCAGAAAGTTTTACAAAGGCTCGAGCTTTTGGAAAAATTCAATAACCAGGTCTCAAAAAATATCGAAAGCGATGAAGCGATCAATCAAGCGATTCTCGATCAGCTCTCTTTTCAGGATGATTCGCTAAAAGGACTTGCCCATAAACTCGAGAAAAGTGAAGAACTATCTGAAGGTCTTGCAAAACAACTGGAAAGCCAGCAGGAAATGGAGAAAGAAATATTAAATAAACTAAATACAGAGGAAATCTACCATCGAACCGTGATGGAACGGCTCGATGAACAGGATGCTTTAACACATAAAGTGATGAGACAACTTGAATTTTTAAGAGAGAGCTTGTTTGAACAAGTCCTGTCGTTAAAAGAAAAGCTTGAAAAGCATTTTAAGCTGACCTCCGGTTTTCTTTTTGGTATGGTTTCACGAAAAAAAGGGCCTGATACAGATCAGCACATAAGCAAATCACAACAAAAAACGCCTGTTGGAAAGTGATAAAACCGGCAAAAAAGGCAAACAATGATACGTTTCCACTCCCTCCGGCCAATGCAGTTCTTTTGTTATTGAGGATGGACTGATGGTGCTGCTGGTCAATGAACAAGACGCATAAAAAAACTGCCCAAAAGGCAGTTTTTTGATATTGAATGAATTTCATAAAGCAATTCTTTAATTGTAAAACGAACAATTATTTAAGATTAAGATATTATTCTTTTCCTGCGCCATACTTCTGTTTATTGTATAAAATTTCATTCGTTTTTCGGTTTAGCTTATTACATTGTGAAATTTACTCTATTAGTCTAATATTTGAACTTTCACTTGCTTTCTTCCCCAATTGACAGCTTCCTGCTTATCAGGGATAAAGATGTCGATCACGTTTCCTTTAATGGCTCCTCCTGTATCTCCTGCAACCGCATAACCATAACCTTCAACATAGACTTTGGATCCTAACGGAATGACATTAGGGTCAACAGAGATCACTTTTGCGTCCGGGTTGGCATTTAAATCAATCCCGGTGGCAGTCACACCCGAACATCCTTCACAGCTCGCTGTATAAGCAGTAGCTGTTACAGTCAATTCCTTTGCGTTGCTTTCTGGCTCAGCCGGAGTTGGTTCTGGTTTGGTTTGTGCTGGAGCCGGTGCCGGATTTACGGCAACTTCTGCCCTTGCTGGTTGTTCAGCGGGGGCTGCCGCTGCCACAACTTGAGCTGCCGGAACCGCTGCTTGCTTATTTGAGTAAATAACAAGATTGGCATCCGGGTGAATCATATCGGAACTTAAGTTATTCCACTTTAAAAGATCGTCAACATTCACTTTTTGATCTTTTGCGATTTCCCAAAGAGTATCACCGGATTTTACTATGTAATTCTTTACCGGAGAAACGGTTAATACATCATCGGGACGAATGAGATCATTTGATAATGCATTCCATTCCTTTATGTCACTAACCGCTATTTCATACTTTTGAGCAAGTGCCCATAGCGTATCTCCTTTTTCGACAACCACTTCTTCAGCTTGAGCATTAACTCCGATTGCACCAGAGATGGTCACAGCTGCGAGCATGGAATAAATGTGTTTTTTCATTTGATAACCTCCTATGGCTTGTTTAAGTTAACGCAATCAATCATAACACGTATTTTTCTCAGAAAAAGAACAGCACGATGATAATTGCGTTACGAACTTAACAGCCACATAACAGGAGTTTTACATAAAGTCTGAACAGTGAATTTTCTATTAAGCTTATTCTCTCGACTGGATGTTTTTCTCAAAAAAGACGCTCACCAATATGGTCAGCGTCTACTCGATTAAACTTTTAATAAACAATTCATGCGGTTTTAGCAGGCAAGACAATATTAAAGGTCGTGCCTTTATTTAGCTCACTCTCAATATAAACTTTTCCTTTGTGGCTTTCGATGATTTTAAAGCTAACCATTAATCCAAGACCGTTGCCATTCTCTTTTGTAGTGAAAAAGGGCTCGCCAATTTTTTTCACTTTTTCCGCAGGAATGCCGATGCCTGTATCCTGAATTGAAATATGAACGGTATTATTCCTCAGTTTAGTTCCTACGTGAAGCTCACCGCCATCTGGCATCGCTTCAATCCCATTTTTGATGAAATTTAAAAATACTTGTTTGAGACGGTTTTCATCACATTCGATTTGGACAATGTCTTCATGAAAATCAAAATGCAGTTTCACGCGCTTTTTTCTCGCTTCAAAATCAAGCAGGGCAAGGACATCCTGAATGACCGGAATGATGTTTTTTTCTTCAAGCCGGGCCGCTTTTGGTTTAGCAAGTACCATAAAATCCTCGACAATAGTATTAATCCGTTCTACTTCGTCTAAAATAATTTCGATAAATTCTTTCCGTTCCTCTTTCGTTTCGTCGAGCAGAAGAAATTCAGCATAGCCTTTTAAAGAAGTTAATGGATTGCGAATTTCATGGGCAACCCCTGCCGCAAGCTGCCCTACTGCAGCGAGTTTATCCTGGCGATGGAGGATTTCCTCCGCTTGTTTCTTTTCCGTAATATCATTGCGGATCGCGAGGTATTGATAAGGCTTGCCCCGCTCGTTTAAAAAGGGAATGATTGTCGTATCGACCCAGTAATAGGATCCATCTTTCGCTTTATTGCGAATTTCCCCTTTCCATACATCACCTGTCCCAATCGTGCTCCAGAGCTGCTTGAAGAATTCCTTCGAATGAAAACCGGAATTAAGCAGACTATGGTCGCGCCCAATCAATTCTTCACGGCTGTACTTTGATATCTCACAAAACTTTTCATTTATGTTTGTAATGATGCCTTTGTTATCGGTAAAAGCAACAATCGAAGACTGGTCGAGCGCAAACTTGATGTCGCTGACTTCTTTCAACGTATTTTTCAAATGCTCTTCCGTACTTTTTCGACCTGTGATATCACTGCGTATTGAAACATATTGAAACGGTTTGCCTTTTTTATTTAGAAACGGAACAATCGTCGTATCGACCCAATAAAAAGTTCCATCTTTTGCTCTGTTGCGGATTTCACCCTGCCAAACCTTGCCCTGCCCTATCGTTCTCCATAGACTGCGGAAAAATTCTTTAGAGTGAGAACTAGAATTTACGACTCGATGATCCTTCCCTAACAGCTCATCTTCGCTATATTTTGAGATTTCAAGAAACTTATCATTTACATACGTGATGATCCCTTTAGAATCGGTAATCGCAATAATCGACGATTCATCAAGAGCAGCTTTAATATCCTTTAAGTTGGCATCTGATACGAGAAGCCGCTTGCTGATAAGTGTACTGGAACCAATCAATCCTGCCAGAATGATCACGGTGATGACAAGAATTAAATACATGATGCTTGTTTCAGGAAATGACCTTTGCAATCCGATTCCTTCTTTCGTGGAAACGAATAAAGCCCGATTCAGCATAAAATAGCCTTCAACAATTGCCGCTGTAATGATCAGTGCACTAATCGGCTTCAGCCAGGTCCGGTTTTCATCAGAGAAGTTTTTCGAGGCGAAAAGGATCCAGAGTGAAAAGAAGAAAGAGACGAAAATGAGCGATGTTAACATGCTTAACAGTAGAACATTAAACTCTACCGTTAAGTTTAAGGAATATAGGCCAAGTATATGAACAGATAAAACTGCAAGTGTCAGGAAACTGCTTCCGGTAACGAGGTGCAGCGGTTTTATGACGGGCATCATTAATGATCGAAAGCCAGCTCCCGTTAAACAAATCGCAGCCAGCATTGAAAAGGCGATGATCAAAATATTATAGGCCGACGTACCGGTGATCTCTGAAGAAAGGATTCCAAAAAAGTTCATCACCCAAATTCCGATGCCCATCGAGAAGCTACTGCCAACAAATAAAAATCGCTTGTTTCTTTCGGAGGATTTAATCAAAGTTAATAAATCAAGAGCTGTGTATGAGGCCATAATAGTCAATAGGATAGCGATAAAAATAAGAAGCGGATTAAATGACCCAATCATTTCGTCCATGCAATCGATCAATCTCCCTACAAACATAGTTATTACTATGATTGTAATGTAAACTCCCTTCCTTTGGAAAGTGTTATTAAAAAGTTTTCACTAATTGGTGATAAAATTAACTTTTTTTAAAAAAAACTTCACAATTTTAAGAAAAATCGTGTATACTGTACTACAACAGGGTAACAATAAATAAACTGTATTATAAAAAGGAGGAATTAACATGTTGCAAAGTCCAGTCGAGTTTTTCCGCACTCTACCGAAAAAGGTTTGTCCGGAATGTGGTGAAAAAGTGTTCGAACAAGCAGAATCCTACCTAATGGAATGCGATCGCTGCCTATCGAAGAAAGAAGAATAATATCTGTAGCGGGGTGAGAAAGGAGAAATCTCACCCTTTTTTTATGCCTGAAATACCGCTTTCGCCTAGTCCGGCTATTTATACAACAAGTGAATTCAAAAAATTGAGATAAATATATTCAAATTGGATTTGTTCATGTATAATCAATTTAGTTAGAGTTACGAAATACTTTTTGGAGGTCATAATCTATGGAAAAAACCGTGGAAAAGCGTTTGACACGCTCAGAAGTACCAGAGAAATTAACATGGAATCTGCAAGATCTTTTCGTTTCAAATGAGGCGTGGGAAAACGAGTTAAATGAAATTAACAATGCCCTTCCTTCATTCGAACAATTTAAAGGAAAACTGCAACAAGGTGCAAATTATTTGCGCGATTGCTTGTTGGCCCAGGAAAATTTATCTATCAGATTGGTCCGAGTCAGTACATATGCAAGCTTGCGCCAATCCGAGGATGGCAGCAGCCCGGAAAACCAAGCGAATTTCTCCAAGTTATCCGCCCTGGTTGCCGATGTAAATGCCGCTTTGTCTTTTATCGACTCTGAGATCCTCTCCTTCCCTGACGGTTTAGTAGAATCCTACTTACAAGAGGACAAAGAGCTCCAGCCTTTTGATAGGCAGCTTTCTGAGCTTCTTGAAGGAAAGAAACACAAACTTTCCGCAGAAACGGAAGAAGTTCTCGCTTCTTTGGGAGAAGTTCATGGCGCACCGTACCGAATTTATCAGACGAGTAAATCAGCTGATATGGAGTTTTCACCTGTCGAAGATAATGAAGGAAATGAACTTCCTAATTCGTTTGCCCTTTTTGAAGATCGCTACGAATTTTCTCCTGATACAGCTATTCGCAGAAAAGCGTATGAATCATTTGTCCAGACACTGCAGAAGTATAAAAATACTTTTGCCGCTACGTATGCCACCGAAGTGAAAAAGCAAGTGACGCTCGCACGGTTGCGCAACTATGAATCGGTTACGCATATGCTTTTGGATCCGCAAAAAGTCAGCCTCGATATGTATAATAACCAACTGGATATTATCCAGGCTGAACTTGCTCCGCATATGCGCCGTTATGCCGAATTAAAGAAACAGCAGTTAGGTTTGGAGAAAATGTTGTTTTGTGACTTAAAGGCTCCGCTCGATCCGGAGTTCAGTCCAAAAACGACCTATGAAGAGGCGAGCAAAGTAATTCTTGAAGCACTGAAAGTAATGGGTCCGGAATACTCCGAGATTATGGAGAAAGGCTTGACAGAAAGATGGGTTGATTTAGCTGATAATGTTGGTAAATCAACAGGAGCTTTCTGTGCCAGCCCATTTGGCGTCCACCCTTACATTTTAATTACCTGGACAGATACGATGCGGGGCGCTTTTGTCCTGGCACATGAACTTGGGCATGCAGGCCACTTCTACTTGGCCAACAAAAACCAAAGAATTATGAACACTCGTCCGTCAACATATTTTGTTGAAGCTCCATCAACGATGAATGAATTGTTGCTTGGGGACCATTTATTAAAGAATACAACAGATACAAGAATGAGACGTTGGGTCGCTCTCCAGCTTCTCGGAACGTACTATCATAATTTTGTTACCCATCTTCTTGAAGGAGAATTTCAGCGCAGAGTTTACAATCTGGCTGAAAACGGTACTCCGCTCACTGCCAAAGTGCTCTGTGAGCAAAAAGCTGATGTGCTTTCAAGTTTCTGGGGTGACGCAGTTGATATCGATGAAGCTGCAAGCCTGACGTGGATGCGCCAGCCTCATTATTATATGGGACTGTACCCTTATACCTATTCTGCAGGTCTTACCGCATCAACAGCGGTTTCTCAGCTAATCCAATCAGAGGGTCAGCCTGCCGTTGACCGCTGGCTCGATGTATTAAGAGCAGGCGGAACAAAAAGTCCTCTTGACTTGTTAAAGCATGCCGGTGTCGATATGTCTAAGCCTGACGCCATTCGAAAAGCCGTTTCCTACGTCGGCACATTGGTCGATGAATTGGAAAAAAGCTATTCCTGAATGAGTGCATAAAAAAGCCTGCCTATTTTTTGGCAGGCTTTTTGTATTAAATTCAAGATTGCTTATTATTGAATAAAGTTCTCTTATTAGGCATGTTACTTCGTAGCCAAGGCCTGTGCAGTTTTAAAATGACTCAGTTGTATTTAAACGGGTTAAAATCCGTTCGAATTTCTGGAAGCTGCCTCATTTCCTCTCTCATTCCGCTGCCACACATCGGGCAATTCAGGTCGTCGCTGGAAAACTCTTTCCTCATCCAGCCATTGCAGGAATCAGATTCGCAGGAATACACACTTGTATCAACAATGATGTTTTGTATTTCTTCAGTTGCCTTCTTTGAAAAATACATTGGCAAGCCCCCTTTCGATTAGTATGATCTTTATACCGAAAAAAATTACCTGATTTTGAAATTCGCGAAATGACGACAGACTTATGAATAATGTTAGCTAAGGATGAGAAACTTTTAAAAAGGGGTGAAAACTTGGCGAAAAAAACTGAAGAGTATTTAACGTATGCACCTAAACAACCTGTTATAACCATTCAGAACGATGATACTTATCCTAATTTAAAAAATATACCTGGAGACTCTGTCGACAGCCATAAGGATCTTGAAGTAGCCAATGCCATCATAGGCGGCGAGGAAATTCGCCAGCAAAATGAAAATTTATAAGCGAAAAGTGCCTATTAATCGTTATTTGCCCGTGATGCCTATACAGAAGCCTTGTGATTATGAATTTTCGATTAAAAGGCACTTACTTGAGGAGAATATCAATGATTGAAAAAGAGCAGAACAAAAAGTATACAGTTGTCGGAACAGATATTGAGGAAGTGAAAAGGCTTAATCGCCAGTCCGGCCTGTCCTACAATCAAGTTAAGGAGCTCCTTGCCAGGAAGTTATTGGACAAATAGGGAAAGCGCGCGTCGGCTTTACCCCTCTTGTTCGCTGCCCATTTTCACCGTAAGTTTATTTTTCAGGAGAAAGGGTATCAGAATAAAGCAACGTCTATACTATACAGAAGGGATGGATTAGCAATTGAGAGTCTTAACAGCATCTCCAAAAATCGTATACGGCATTGCATTTGAAGGCGGATTTGTCTTAATGAAGAAAGGAACACTTTCCCGGCACCATATCGTCCGTAACGGAAAGAAATCGCCTTGATTTTGCGATTAAGGAAGAGTTCTTCAATTCAATTGATCATCACCCCTGTCGAACTATCGGCAGGGTTTTTTCGCTTTTTCTTGAAAACAAGCTCGTTCATAATAGTAAAAAGAAGATGGCGATGCAGTTGCCATCTTCTTTCGACTTCACCAGTATATATCAAATTTTTGCCGTAACCGTGGCATTATCTTTTTCTTCTTTTATCAACCAAATATTAAGTATCACACCCATTAAAGCCAAAATTCCAAAGAAGAAATAGACATAATAGATATTCCATTGTTCATAGATGATTCCGCCAAAGAAAGTGCTGAACCAGTTGCCGAAGCCATTGCCTATTGCTGAATATAAGGTAACTGCGGTTGCAGTAATATGAACCGGAGTGATTTCGCGAATGTATTGCAGTCCCGCCGGAATGAATAGGCCAAGGGAAAAGCCTTGGATCACAGCTGTCGTATAAACAAGCGTTAAATTCGGTTCAAAGAAATAAAGCATCCATCGAAAAAAAGAAACAAAGCCAGCCAGTGCCGAAATATGGAGCAGCCCAAATTTATCAATCCAGCTCCCTGCCAGTCGCATAAATGGAATCTCGGACAGTACCGCCAATAAAAAGGCGATTCCAATTCCTGTGTACGTTCCGCCGCTATCTTCGACGAACAGCCCGAAATATGTATTATTGGCTAGATTTGGACCGAAGATGAGAAACGTAATTGCCAGGAAAATGATAAACTTTTTGAAGGTGAGAATTTCTTTTACTCCTGATAAAAGCTGTTTGTTGACCGGTGCTTTTTCTTTTGGGATTCTAAAGGCGAGTAAAGCCGCCAATGTCAAAGCCAGGAAGAAAGCATAAAAGATCACAGATGGATTTTGTTCTGATAATCTTCCCATTATAAATACCGCAATACCAAAGCCAAGTGAGCCGAAGAGCCGGACATTTCCATAATTGACTCTTACTTTGCTCGTATATTTTAACGAAATGCTGTCTGAAACCGGGATGATCGCGCTCTGGAAAACGGCAATTGCTGTCGCGGTAATGAAAAACAAAATATAATCATCAGAGAAAATATAGCCAAGTCCGAATGCACCGGCTAAAAAAGTAGTGATCGACAATACTCTGGTCGGAGCATTTGTTTTGTCACTAATAACTCCCCAGATAGGTTGGAAAAAAATCATAACGATCGGTCCAACGGACATGATGGTCCCGATTTGGTATCCATTCAAACCGACTGTCTCGCTTAAATACACGCTCAACAATGGAAATAAACTACCGAATGCAAAAAAAGCTAATAAGTAAAATCCCTGCAAGGTTAATATATTTTTCTTTACTTCTTTATTCATTAGTATCCCCCATATGCTATTCCCTTTAGCAACCAAAGCATCTTATATTTTAACACTTTGGTTCATATATTGCTTGAAGAAAATCAGCAGGGCGGGAAAATTGTCAGGTGAGAGCTTTTTAAAAATAGCCCCCCTTCCCCTTCATATCAGACAGTAGTTTATGAATGCCGGTCAAGGCCAACACTTATACCTTTATTCTAAGTGGAGGTTATTCATCAATGGCAGGCTATCAAACTTAACCTGGTTTTATAGATTATAATCACACCTGTCACTTTTTGTCAGAATATTTCTACTCTTATTAGTTGATTACTAGTTTTCAATGATGATAACATTATTGTGGAAGCGCTATCAAAGTGATAGTACGTTTTCTACATATCAAAATCTAAGGAGGAATTTGATGAGTTCTGTTACGGTTGAGCTAAATGAAAAAGTCGCTAAGTTTTTAGCAGGCAAGAAGAAAATGTTTATTAACGGCCAGTTTGTTGAAAGTGCATCCGGGAAAACTTTTGACAGTTACAATCCGGCAACTGGTGAAGTTCTTGCCACCGTATACGAAGCTGGACCTGAAGACATTGATTTAGCTGTAAAGTCAGCCCGCAAAGCATTTGATGAAGGGCCATGGTCAAAAATGGGCGCGGCCAAGCGAAGCAGATTAATGTATAAGCTTGCCGATCTCATGGAAGAGCACAAAGTTGAGCTTGCCCAGCTGGAAACGCTTGATAATGGAAAGCCTATCAGAGAAACTTCAGGAGCAGATATTCCTCTTGCCATTGAACATATGAGATATTATGCAGGCTGGTCAACAAAGATTGTCGGCCAGACAATCCCTGTTAACGGACCTTTCTTTAACTATACCCGCCACGAGGCAGTCGGCGTTGTCGGTCAGATTATTCCGTGGAATTTCCCGCTTTTAATGGCAATGTGGAAATTGGGGGCTGCGCTTGCAACAGGCTGTACCGCCGTCTTAAAGCCTGCTGAACAAACACCATTATCTGCTCTATATTTAGCAGAACTTGTTGCTGAAGCTGGTTTTCCGGAAGGTGTTCTTAATATTGTGCCCGGATTCGGTGAAACAGCTGGACAACCGCTTGTCGATCATCCGCTTGTAGATAAGGTTGCCTTTACAGGTTCTACTGAAGTAGGCAAGTTGATCATGGCGCGGGCAGCGAAAACAGTCAAAAGAGTGACGCTTGAGCTTGGCGGTAAATCACCGAACATTATTCTTCCCGATGCAGATTTGACAAAAGCAATTCCAGGTGCACTAAATGGCGTCATGTTTAATCAGGGCCAGGTTTGTTGCGCAGGATCACGTGTGTTTATTCAGAAGAAGCAATTTGATAATGTTGTCGCTGACATGGTGAGCCATGCTAAAAATATTAAGCAAGGCGCTGGTCTGGATCCGGATACTCAAATAGGACCGCTCGTTTCTACTGAACAACAAAACCGTGTTCTCGGCTTTATTGAAAAAGGCCTGAACGAAGGCGCCGAGCTGCTGACAGGCGGTTCAAAGCCTTATGAAGACGGATATTTCGTCTCACCAACGATTTTTGCCGACGTACGTGATGATATGACGATTGCAAAAGAAGAAATTTTTGGTCCGGTCATTTCTGCGATGCCTTATGAGGATCTTGATGACCTGATTGCCCGTGCCAATGACAGCCAGTATGGATTAGCAGCCGGAGTATGGACTCGTGACGTTTCAAAGGCGCATTATATAGCCAATAAGCTTCGTGCCGGTACCGTTTGGGTTAACTGTTACAACGCATTTGACGCAGCTTCACCTTTTGGCGGCTATAAGCAATCAGGAATCGGCCGCGAAATGGGCTCCTACGCTCTCAACAATTACACGGAAGTCAAAAGCGTTTGGATCGGAATGAATTAAGTAAACTACAATCTGTTGAGGATCGTGCTGACATGATTTCAGCACGATCTTTTTGTTTTAACAAACTGTTGAACACTTATTTTTCCCTTCACATTAAAAAGATTCACATTATGTCCATAGGATTTTCCTATGATTTTATTTATCTTTAAGTGGGAGGGAAAACGAATGAAGAAAATGTATATAATTTGTGCGATTATTTTAGTATTAGGCATCACTTCAGGGATTTCTTTTTTTGTGATTAGGGATGCTAATGCGCAAATACCTGATGATATTACTTTAGTTACAATGAACAATGAAAAATTTACATTCGGTAAAGCAGATAAAAAGTTGAAGCTAGTTGAATTTATTTATACGCACTGCCCTGATGTTTGTCCGACAACAACACAGCGGATGAATATGCTTAGAAACGATTTGCAGGATGAAGGAGTATTTGGCAAGAAAATTCAGTTTCTCACGGTTACAATCGACCCTTACAGGGATACGCCCGAAGCACTCAAAAAACATATGGACGCGCTGGGGATAGAAGATGACGGAAACTGGCTGATGCTGACTGGAGACTCCAACATCATTAAGGAAGAGCAAAAAAAAATCAGAGAGCTCGCTGATACATTCCAGTTTCAATACCGGGATCCGGGCAACGGGCTATTTATCCATAGTTCTTTCACTTTTTTAATTGATGAAAACAATGAATTTATCGAGAAGTTCCCGATGGGAGAAGATTTTAACAGACAGGAAGTTTTCGATGTCATCATGGATGAGATCTAGATTTCTGTACATCAGATTACAAGCATTACTCTTCAACACCATAACCGGGAAAAAGCCAAAGGCGGTGAATTCAAAGAATTCACCGCCGTTTTTCTTAAGCAGATACTTGCTATGAGTTAGTTAACTGGAGAGGATTCCTTTGCATTTTGCTTAAGGGAAAAAAATTCAGACTTTGGCTTTGTAAAGCTTACTTTGATTCCAGACTTTTTTAGTTGATTTACAAAATCGATAAGCTGCTTTTTAGCCATTTCAAGATCTCCTTTTGTACGCTATTTCATTATTTTAAGTTTACATGAAAAGTGTGAAGAAAATATGTCGTTTTTCTGAAAAATTTTTCTTTTTTTTACTATACCCGTACATTCATGCTGTTAAAACCAATTTTCTTCCATTATAATATTTCAGAGTTGTTTGAGGACAGTTACCAATTACCTAATCTTCCATTTGCTCCCTGGTACCATGCGCTTAGAAATGGCCGGATTGCCCAGGCCTGATATGATGATCACCTTCCAGGTTGTTATTTTGTGACTGCTTTTCATTCCTCTACTTTCATATGTTTTATTCTATGTTGTTAGCCCCCTCGCGAATAACGACAGAGTCTCCAGCAAAAATTCTTTGCTATAACCTGTCAATGAATGAATTCGGTTCGCCCAATCCTCAATACTTGTTAAGTCCGGTCCATATTTAATGCCCATTTTCCAAACAATTTCTTTTCTTTTATAAATTCTCTTATTTTCCCATAATTCCTTTTTTAGTTCCGAATTTTCGATTTTTTTCTGGAAAACATGAAAACCATTCGCCCTCCAACCTTTAAAATGTTATAATTTCGTAGATATTGGTTTACTGGAGGATAAAAACATGATTACTGTTAGTAATGTCGGTTTAAGATACGGCGATCGCAAGCTGTTCGATGACGTGAATATTAAATTTACCCCGGGAAATTGTTACGGGCTGATTGGAGCAAACGGAGCAGGCAAGTCAACCTTTTTAAAGATTTTATCCGGTGAAATTGAAGCACAGTCCGGATCTGTCCATTTGGGTCCTGGCGAACGGCTCGCCGTTTTAAAGCAAAATCACTTCGAATATGAAGAATTTGAAGTGTTAAAGGTTGTGATAATGGGCCATACTCGTCTTTATGAAGTGATGCAAGAAAAAGATGCAATTTATATGAAGGCTGATTTTACCGATGAGGACGGCATGAAAGCTGCTGAGCTGGAAGGTGAATTTGCCGAACTGAATGGTTGGGAAGCTGAGTCTGAAGCGGCGATTCTTTTGAAAGGGCTCGGAATTCCGGACGATCTTCATGATAAAAAAATGGAAGAGCTTAATGGCGGCGACAAAGTAAAGGTGCTTTTGGCACAAGCTTTATTCGGCAAGCCGGACGTGCTGCTGCTTGATGAGCCGACGAACCATTTGGACATTAAAGCAATCCAGTGGCTCGAAGAATTTTTAATTAACTTTGAAAACACAGTTATCGTGGTCTCGCATGACCGCCACTTTTTAAATAAAGTATGTACACACATTGCCGACCTTGATTTTAGTAAAATTCAAATTTATGTTGGAAACTACGATTTCTGGTATGAATCAAGCCAGCTTGCTTCCAGAATGGCAACGGATGCAAACCGGAAGAAAGAAGAAAAGATCAAAGATCTGCAAAACTTTATTGCCCGCTTCAGTGCCAACGCATCGAAATCAAAACAAGCAACGTCCCGAAAAAAACTTTTAGACAAGATTACTCTTGATGATATAAGACCTTCATCGCGCCGTTACCCTTATGTCGGCTTCACGCCAGAAAGGGAAATCGGCAACGATCTATTGAGAGTTGAAGGCATTTCAAAAACGATTGACGGTGTCCGGGTCTTAAACAATATTAGCTTTATTGTAAACAAAGACGACAAGATTGCCCTTGTTGGCAAAGATGAAATCGCCAAAACAACACTATTCAAAATTTTGACGGGTGAAATGGAACCGGACAGCGGCTCGTTCAAATGGGGAGTCACTACTTCACAGGCGTATTTTCCTAAGGATAATTCCGAGTTCTTTGAGGGAAATGAGCTCACTCTTGTTGATTGGCTTCGCCAGTTCTCACCGAACGACCAAAGTGAAAGCTTTTTACGTGGTTTCCTTGGAAGAATGCTTTTCTCTGGTGAAGAAGTATTGAAAAAGGCCAGTGTGTTATCTGGTGGGGAAAAGGTGCGTTGCATGCTGTCGAAAATGATGCTGAGCGGTGCTAACGTCCTCTTGCTTGACGAGCCGACAAACCATCTTGACCTTGAATCGATTACCGCTTTAAATAACGGCTTGATTAATTATAAAGGCTCGCTTATCTTTTCATCCCATGACCATCAGTTTATCGAAACGATTGCAAACCGGGTTATGGAAATCACGCCAAACGGCCTGATGGATAAACAAATGAGCTATGATGAGTATTTAGAAAACAGCGAACTGCAGAAACAAGTTGCTGCGTTGTATGAATAAACATTGGAACAGGGAAGCCATTTGTGCTCCCCTGTTTTTTTAGTGTTAATTACGGGACCGTGTCGATCTCCAACGCAACCATTCTATTGTTTTGACATATAGCCCAGCTTTTCCTGATTCATGTTTACTTCTTCAACTCCGTCGGCTTTTCTACTTTTGCATTTAAGCATATTTTGTAAAAAGTTAGGAAAGCTTAAGCTTAAAGCAGAAGGAGGTGTGATATTTTGGCGAGAATAGGTGTAGAACAATCTCTTTCATATGTTCAGGACGCGCTTCGGGAGAAAGGCTATGATGTTGTGGAGCTTAGACAGGAATCGGATGCAGAAAACTGTTCCTGCTGTGTTATTACGGGGCTTGACACGGATGTGATGGGTATTGAGGATACAGTCACGTCCGGCCCTGTGATCGAAGCACGCGGACTAACCGCAGAGGAGGTTTGCCAGCGGGTTGAAGAACGTTTGCGCTGATTTCAGGCAGCGTGATATGTGGTTGAAAACCTTTGCGTCGATACGGATCTCTCCGTTCAAGTGAACAAAGTATTGTAAACATATATATTCATACGGTTATCACAGACTAAAGGGCTGCAAAGGCAGATTCCTTTAGTCTTTTTTATGTTCCAACCTTAAAAAATACTGTTTAAGATCAATTTTTTCGGTATAATCGTGGTAACCGAATATTGTCGATTTTAGAGACGGAATTATTGTATTGGATTGATGCAGATGATAAACGAGCAATTTTGGATACCGATTAAACTTTCGATGCAGGTTGCCTGTACCTCATTACTAATCGTTTTATTATTAGGTTTAGTCCTGGCAAAAGTTTTTGCCGGCAAAAACTTCCGGGGTAAAGTGATATTGGAAACGATTTTGATGCTTCCCCTCGTCCTCCCTCCGACCGTGATTGGATTCTTGCTTATTATAATTTTCGGTAATAATAGCCCGATTGGTGCGTTCATAGAGTCGATTTTACAGCAATCTGTGATGTTTACTGCTACAGCCGCTGTAATTGCTTCAGCCGTTGTCGCCTTCCCGCTCATGTACCAATCGGCAAAGACGGGCTTTCAGTCGGTGGATATCGGAATTGAAGAAGCGGCACGAATAGATGGCGCAAGCGAATGGAAGGTGTTTCTACTTGTCACGATTCCGCTTTCTGTTAAGGCGATAGTGTCCGGGGCGATTCTAAGTTTTGCGAGGGGGCTTGGCGAATTTGGTGCGACATTAATGTTTGCCGGCAATATCCCCGGAAAAACGCAAACGGTGCCGACAGCAATATATGTCGCTCTTGAGTCAGGAAATATCGATTTGGCGTGGCTCTGGGTGGCTTCAATGGTTATCATTTCATTCATAATGCTCTTATTGACCCAGATCATAAAATAATTGAGCAAGAAGCGTGCGTCCATCTGATAAGGGTGAGCCAAAATAAAACGCAACCGAATAAGCAAAGACGGCGTGTAACTGTTAAACACGCCGCCTTTTTTTCATCCGTTTAGGAGCGCGGTACCTTAATGAGAGCAGTGCTCCACCAGCGATAATAATAACAATTCCATAGAGGGCATTCATGTTAACCGTTTCACTTTTTGCTTTGATTGGTTGATCGGGCTTTTTATTTGCCTTCTTGACTTGTTCAAGCTGAATGGTTTGAAGCACTTCGCCATTTTGGTTTTCGATCGCAAGGAGGCCTTTTTTATCCACTCTTTTAACCATTCCTTCAAGCGGTTCGGTAATCGCGGTTGCAGCGCTTGTCTTATACTTTTGGTTCCCGAATGAATACTCGGAAGAAGCTGGCAAAGTTGCCGATTTGAAATTTTTAAAGCCATACTCAAACAGTGAAATCGTATCCTGGTAAGCGTCCCTTTTGTAATCTGCTTGAAGAATGATTGCTGTCAGTTGAATATTTTTATTTTCAGCGGTAGTTGCGAGTGTTTGCTTTGACTCATTGATAAAGCCTGTCTTTCCGCCGGTCACACCTTCAAACGGATATTCACCTTTTATCATTAGATGATGGGTAACAAGGGTTGTATCCCAAGATTGCCCTTTCCAGGCCATTTCTTTTGTTCCAAAAATACTCTTAAATACTGGATTATTAATCGCATAACTTGTAATTTTGGCGAGGTCTGCTGCTGTACTATAATGGTTTTCATCGAAAAGGCCGTGCGGGTTTGTGAAATTTGTATGAGAAACCAAGGACTTTTCATGCAAATATTCAGTCAGGTTTCGGGAGAAATCCTCAACACTTCCATGAAGATGCTCGGCAATCGCCACAGCTGCATCATTTCCGGAGTTAATCAGCATTCCCTGGATAAGCTTTTCCAACGTCACTTGTTCGCCTTCCACAAGGTATACCCGCGTGCCATCAGTTTGAACGGCATTTCTACTCACCGTTACAATATCACCAAGATCACCGTTCTCAATTGCATATATCGCTGTTGCAATTTTTGTCAGACTCGCAGGGTACATGATTTCGTGCCCCCTTTTTTCAAATAACACGGTCCCTGATTTAGCATCCATCAATATCGCTGCCCCACTGCGTAATTGCACATCTTCAGCCTGCTCTGCTCCTGCCGGGGACTGATGAAAAAAGGAAACCAATATAGCTGTTAAAAATAAAATAAGTTTCTTCATCTTAAAACACCCTATCAAAATAATTGTCGAATTTGATTTTAACAAAAAAATAGAGCAAATGGACTATATAATTGAATTTGTTACAAAAATGCAAAACAGTTTCCTTAATCTAGGTTCTTATTGACTTCAACATTTGAAAAGTTCTTATGTTAGTTAACAAAATATAGTTATGATTAATATTTGATTCTTGGCTGAAACTACAAAAAACCTGGATGATTAGATCCAGGTTTTTGCTTAGTTTCATTTAGCGACTCTTTCGAGGATACATCGAGTTAAACACAGATTGTCGCGTGAATGAGCAATGACCGCCAAGGTCTTGCGTTAAGCCCTTGGCAATATAATGTTTACGGTCGTTCCTTCATTCTCTTTACTTTCAATATGTAAATTTCCTTTATGGGTTTTCAGGATTTTATTGCAAATCATCAATCCAAGACCGGTTCCCTTTTCCTTAGTGCTGTAAAAAGGCTCGCCAAGCTTGGACAACCTCTCTTCAGGAATTCCAATTCCCTGATCTTTTACGTTAACATATATATAATTTTGATCTTGTTTAATCGTGATAAGTATTTCACCGCCAGCTGGCATAGCTTCAATCCCATTTTGAATGATATTTATCAAAACCTGCTTCATTTTTGATACTTCACACTCTACATATAGATCATGATCGCTTGTTACGACATTAATCGTGATATTGCACATGATTGCCTGTGTGTTTAAAAGGGTTACAACTCCCTTTACTAAATTAACAATATTCGCTCTCTCGATATCTGTGGCCTGCGGCTTGGCCAGCACGAGCAGATCCGTTACGATTGATTCAATCCGCTGCAATTCTTCAAGAATTACTGGAGTATAGTCATCCGCTTCCTTTTCCCCGAGCAACTGTGTGAATCCTTTAATTGCGGTTAAGGGATTACGGATTTCATGGGCAATAGACGCAGCCAACTGGCCGACGACCGAAAGCTTTTCAGCATTGTGAAGCCGTTCTTCAGTCCTCTTTTGTCCAGTTATATCGCGAATGATGATTTGAAACATCCTTCGATTTTTATAGATAGTCGGTATTAATTGAATCTCTGCCCGGCGCAGCTGGCCGTCGCTTCTTTTTAAATTGAGCTCGAAATTAATGCTTTGTTTAGCAGCAAGGAAATTGGTCAAGTATTTTTGGTCCGATTCTGCCACATAATCATATAAAGATGTGCCGATAATTTCGTTATTGCTTGTAAAACCGAGCAATTTCCTTCCTTCACCGTTTATATAAGTCCAAATTCCATCCCCGGTTGTCATACCGATCGTGTCTCTTGAAAATTCGACAAGCAGCCGATATTTCTCCTGGGTTTCAAGAATTTCTTCTTCCATAATAATACGTTCAGTCATATCTCTTGAGATGCATATCGTTTCGTTTGCCTGATTAGTCGGGGAAGAGATCGTTTCAAGCCAAATATAATCCCCTTCTTTCCGCCTGAACCGAAAGCTGACGCGAACCGTTTTCCTGACGGCCAGCTGTTGAAAGATTTTATCCAAATGGTGATGATCATTAGGATGGCAAAAGTCGTAAAGGTTTTTTTTAAATAATTCTCGGGGTGAATATCCGAGCAAGGAATAACTGGATGGAGTTACAAATAGAAAAGTTCCATTTTCCGAATGCTTTGTTAAAACATCCTTCGAATGGGTCAGTGCGAGGCGGAGGTTCTGAATCTCATCCTTTTCATCACCTACTTTTATCAAGTCCGTGTCAATCATTGAGCTTATGGCCTCCGTTTCTTAGAGCTGGCAAGTTCTTAGAATGTTGGAATTTCTCACTTATCATTATCATACAAGATACTTCCATTAAGAAGGGAAGAAATATCTATTTTATTGGAAAAATAAAGAAAATATTCCGCGACAAAAGGACCTTGTTGAATGTTGGAAATCCAGTGAGAGGTCGATAAATAGCAGTCTTCTACCCCTTTTGTCTCAGGTTCTCTTGCGATTGCTATAGGAAGCCGCCTTCCCCCACTGTTAATTATTCATATCCATCAGAGAAAAGTAAATAAGCTAATCAAAAAAAATTTTGACAAGTTTGCCTTCATATCAAGCATATTCTGTATAGGGACAAACTTTTAAGGAGATGAAGCAAATGAAATTCTATGTTTTTAAAAAAGAATCACTGGTTTTATTTATCATCATTTGTATGGTCGTGATCACAGCATCTATTTGGTTTTTTGCTCATTCAGATTCTGTGCCGGCCAGTGGTGCTGATGTCGGCAGCAAAGCTCGTGAAATCCACCTGATTACAAGTGAATTCAAGACAAAAATGGACGACGGATCCGAAATGGAAGTGTACCGCTGGGATCCAGGAACTATTTTTGTTGAAAAAGGAGAGAAAGTAAACTTAAAAATTTTCGGAGTTAACGGGCGCGAGCATCCATTTATAATTGAAGGTACCAATATCAAAGGAACTGTTAAAAAGGGCAAAGAAACTGTGGTTCCGCTTCAGTTTCAAGATGAAGGAGTTTACAGGCTGATTTGTCATACACATAGCCAAAGCATGAAAGGTCCGATGATTGGCTATATTATCGTGGATTAAATTTTTCAAAGCGAAAGTTTACGGAAAGAGTACTAAGCCCCCTGCACAAAAGTGCCGGGGGTTTAGTATTCTTGGGGTTCCAGACGAGTTAAATGGTTAATAAAAGAAAATACTAGGATAAAAAGTGAGCAATGGAGTGGAAAAGCTTGATAATCCTAAAAGCGATGATTATTTACCTCGTAACGATTGCCGTAATGAGGCTTATGGGAAAGTCGTCAATTGTACAGATGACTCCTTATGATCTTGTAGCCATTATCATTATCGGAACAGTAGCATCAGAACCATTAATCAGCACCGAGCTTATTCCAAGCCTGATTACACTGGCCATCATTACAGCTATGTATATCCTCTTTTCTTTTTTAACGTTACACCCGCTCGGAAATAGATTATTTCTCGGTGAACCAACCATCCTTATTAAAGATGGAAAAATCATTGAAGACAACCTTGAAAAATCGCATTTATCTGTTTCCCAGGTTCTTTCGATTTTGCGCAGCAAAGGTTATCCGAAGGTGGCTGACGTTGGATACGCTGTTCTGGAGCCTATAGGTGAGATCAGCATTGTTCCGAAAACAGAAAATACACCGGTCACCGTTGACCACTTAAATATTAAAATCGAGGATGAAGGCTTGCCCATTGCCGTTATTATTGACGGCAGGATTCAATCGCGAAATTTAAAACTATTACATATACGAAAGGATTGGCTGATTGACAAATTGGTTTTAAATCAATTGGAACCAAAAGCTATCATTTACGCCTATATAAATGAAAAATCCAAAACGCTCGTTGTCAATCCGCGCAAGTCTGAACAAAAAATCATTGATCCGTGAGAATGTAAAATAGAAAACTCGGTTTGGTAGAGCTTCCTTTTTTTATATAACAGTTGATGATTTTTTGACTATAATTATAATACAGATTGAATTGTGAATATTCCCCTCCGTTTATTCTCTAAATTTTTTAACATGAATAAACCCTTTATTTTAATGGTTTTTTGACATTCTACATATTGTTCATAATTTCACAACATTTTGTGATGTTGCTCATATTTTAACCTGTTATACTTGAGTTAGGATTTAAATATGCTTCTGTTATATAATTTAATCTAACT
Source organism: Bacillus sp. V33-4 (assembly GCF_002860225.1). Lineage (NCBI taxonomy): Bacteria > Bacillati > Bacillota > Bacilli > Caryophanales > Bacillaceae > Bacillus > Bacillus sp. V33-4. The sequence continues at coordinate 22,136 of NZ_PGVC01000050.1, read as the reverse complement.
TGAGGTGAGTATGATGGAAAAGTGGAATAGTTTTTCAGGAGGAGCTTGGCAGCAGGAAGTAAATGTCCGCGATTTTATTTTAAGAAACTATACGGAGTATAAAGGCGATCATTCATTTTTAGAGAAGCCGACCGATGCAACAGAGGCACTCTGGACACAAGTGATGGAATTAACAAAGAAAGAACGCGATAACGGCGGTGTCCTTGATATGGATACAGAGATTGTCTCAACGATTACATCTCATGGCCCCGGGTATTTAAACAAGGAAACAGAAAGGATCGTCGGCGTCCAGACGGATCAACCGTTTAAGCGTTCCATGCAGCCTTTCGGGGGAATCCGCATGGCTTCACAGTCCCTTCAATCATACGGGTATGAACTTGATAAGCAGGTCGAAAAGTTTTTTACCGACTATCGCAAAACCCATAACGCAGGTGTTTTTGATGCTTATACAGAGGAAATGAAGCTTGCCCGGAAGGCAGCGATTATTACAGGTCTGCCTGATGCTTATGGCCGTGGAAGAATCATCGGTGATTATCGGCGTGTTGCCCTTTATGGTGTAGACTTCCTGATCCAGGAAAAGAAAAAGGATTTGGCTGCAACAAGCAGTGTGATGTCTGAAGAAAACATGAGGCTGCGTGAAGAGCTTTCTGAACAGATTCGTGCTTTGAAAGAGTTAAAAGAGCTTGCCGCAAGCTATGGTTTTAATATCTCCGAGCCTGCCGCAAATGCACAGGAAGCATTTCAATGGTTGTACTTTGCTTATCTGGCTGCCATTAAAGAGCAGAATGGTGCTGCGATGAGCCTTGGAAGAGTTTCCAGCTTCCTCGATATTTATATTGAACGGGATCTTGCAAATGGAGTATTATCAGAGAAGGAAGCTCAGGAATTGGTTGACCATTTTGTCATGAAGCTTCGCCTTGTCAAGTTTGCCCGAACTCCCGATTATAACGAATTGTTCAGCGGCGACCCAACCTGGGTGACAGAATCAATCGGCGGTATGGCTTTGGACGGCCGCTCACTTGTGACAAAAAGCTCATTCCGGTTTCTTCATACGCTTAATAATCTTGGCCCGGCGCCCGAACCGAATTTAACCGTGCTATGGTCAGAACAGCTGCCGGAAGGATTCAAAAGATATTGTGCTAATATGTCCATTCAAACCAGCTCAATTCAATACGAAAATGATGATATTATGAAGCCGGAATATGGCGATGACTATGGAATTGCCTGCTGTGTTTCCGCAATGGAAATCGGAAAACAAATGCAATTTTTCGGGGCAAGGGCTAATTTAGCGAAAGCCTTATTATACGCAATCAACGGCGGAATAGACGAAAAGCTGAACATTCAAGTCGGTCCTAAATACCGTGCGATTACATCCGACGTACTAGAGTATGAGGAAGTATTGGAGAAATTCGATGGAATGATGGAATGGCTGGCGGGCCTTTATATCAATACCTTGAATGTCATTCATTATATGCATGATAAATATAGCTATGAACGGATCGAAATGGCTCTTCATGATACGGAAATCCTCCGTACAATGGCAACAGGGATTGCCGGATTAAGTGTAGTTGCTGATTCCTTAAGTGCAATCAAGTATGGCCGTGTTCGGGTTATCCGCGATGAAAACGGGCTCGCAACCGATTTTGCAATTGAAGGTGATTTCCCTAAATACGGAAATAATGATGACCGTGTTGACGGCATTGCCGTTGAAGTTGTAAAACGTTTTATGAAAAAGCTTAAGAAGCACCAAACATACCGAAATTCTGTTCATACAATGTCTATTTTAACGATTACATCCAATGTCGTTTACGGTAAAAAGACAGGTAATACACCTGACGGACGGCGCGCCGGAGAACCATTTGCACCTGGTGCGAATCCTATGCATGGCCGGGATACGAAAGGAACACTTGCTTCCCTTTCATCCGTTGCAAAGCTGCCATACAGCTACGCATTGGACGGAATCTCCAATACATTCTCGATTGTACCGAAAGCTTTAGGCAAAGATGAAGACAGCAGAATCAGCAATCTAGTTTCAATTCTTGATGGCTATGCGGTAAAAGCAGGACACCATCTCAATGTTAACGTCTTTAACCGTGAAACGTTGATGGACGCAATGGAGCATCCTGAACTATACCCACAGTTGACGATTCGTGTTTCTGGATATGCCGTTAACTTTATTAAATTGACACGCGAACAACAGATGGATGTTATTAACCGGACATTCCATGAGTCCATGTAACAACCCTGTTAATCTATCAATATAATTATGTTTAAGATTTTCACGCGCCGTCTCCCTCCCCTGCTTAGCCGGGATTAGGAGACGGCCCGCTAATATTGTTTCACAACGGCTCAAAATCTTCTAAGCTCTCTCAAGTGAAAGGGGTTTCTCATCATGATTGGAAATATACATTCAATAGAGTCCTTTGGGACAGTCGACGGACCAGGAATTCGCTATGTTATCTTTACACAGGGCTGCTTGCTGCGCTGCCAGTTTTGCCATAATGCTGATACTTGGGAAATCGGTTCCGGAAAACAAATGGCTGTTTCCGAAATCATTGAGGAACTAAAGACATATTTGCCTTTCATTCAAGCTTCAGGGGGAGGAATTACGGTAAGCGGCGGTGAACCACTTCTGCAAATTCCGTTTTTGACTGCATTATTTAAAGAATGTAAAAAGCTCGGCATCCATACAGCTATCGATTCTTCGGGCGGGTGTTATTCAACTGCCCCACACTTTCAGGAACAGCTGAAAGAGCTTCTAATTTATACTGATCTTGTTTTACTAGATTTAAAGCACATCGACCGAAAAAAGCATATCAAATTGACAGGAATGGGCAACGAACATATTCTTGAGTTTGCAAAATTCCTTGACCAACATGATACTCCCGTCTGGGTTCGCCATGTCCTCGTCCCAGGGGTCACTGATGATCTAACAGATTTGCAGGAGCTCGGAAACTTTATTGGCCAACTGACCAATGTACTTAAGGTTGAAGTGCTGCCCTATCATAAGCTGGGTGTTTATAAATGGGAAGCACTGGGACTCGAATATCCGTTAAAGGGTGTTGAACCACCACGCGAAGAGAGTGTTGTAAAGGCTTTAAGTCTGTTAACAAGTAAAGTTGTGCTAAGACGTGATTGATAACTTATAAATAGATTGAAAGAGTTGACACCGAAGGACGACCCTTCGGTGTCTTCTTCTGTTTTTGGACTTCCTCATTTATTGTAGTCCCCCCTCTCTTATCTTAAAACGCAACTCGCAAACATCACAATTGTTATAAATTTTCGAATTGTTTATTGACTTTTAGTTGGCAAGCTTTTAAATTAAAAATGTAAACCTATATATAAAATAAGTTAACAAAAAAGGGGGATGAAACATTGAATAAACATCAAGTAAAACTTAGGATGATGATTGTGACCGCCTTATTTGCTGCTGTGATTGGCATTCTTGCGCAAATTACGATTCCATTGCCGCTAGTGCCGATTACCGGGCAAACTTTGGCGATTGGTTTGGCAGCAACCATCCTGGGAGCGAGGTTTGGGACTTTAGCGGTTATACTTTACCTGATTATCGGGGCGGTTGGAGTGCCTGTGTATGCTGAATTTTCTGGTGGAGCATCCGTATTGGTGGGGCCAACCGGCGGTTATTTAGTCGGGTTTATACCGACTGCATTTCTAATTGGATTTATCCTGGAGAAGACTTCTTTCACTTTTAAAAATGCAATGATTGCCAATAGTTTAGGGATGATTGTGACTTTAATTTTCGGAACAGTTTGGCTGAAAATTGCGGCTGACCTCACGTGGACAGCTGCTCTTGCCGGCGGATTTACGCCGTTTATTATTGTCGGCCTTATTAAGGCAGCGCTTGCTTCATGGATAGGAGTTCTCGTCAGAAAACGGCTTCATTCGGCTAAATTGCTTATTCTTGATCAGGTGGAAATAACGAAAACGTATTAATTAAAGCACCTGGCAGTCAATGTGCTGTCAGGTGTAAGTATTCAAAGCTATATTAAGCGATGTCAAACGTTTTTTTGTATTCCGGTTCACAGTTAACGCAGATGTATTCATCATTGTCTATCAAAGTAGTGTCTGCTTCATTGTACTCGATTCCGCAAAATGAACACTCGACCATTTCTTCTTCATAATGCTCGGCGAATTCAGGCGTTGGACTATGAAACTTAATTTCTTCGACCCATATTCCGGTTGTATGTTTTAATTCATTCTGCAAATATCTTTGCGCTTCATCGGCTGTTTCCCAAACACCAAAATCCCAAAGAAGCTCGTTTCCGTCACCCGGATTTGTCATCAACCCGTACACCTTTCTCATATGCATTGTCCCCTCTCACAGAATTTTGGTTTTAAAGGCTTGAAGTTGAAAACGTTTGTTTATTCATATCCGTTTTTCGGATTACTCAAACCGCCTCCTGCTATGAAACTTTTTCCGGTCACAGCCGTATTAATAAGCGAATCAGTTTTCCGATCGAACATGGATTGATTCACAGTTCTTCTATATCCTAGCTTTACCGACACGGCAATGAAAATTCCCGCTCTGGAATGAGAGCGGGAATATATTTTTATTGGCATTCTATTTAAGCTTTTCGAGCAGGTTTTTCTTGACGTCCGGCCACTCTTCAGCAAGTACACTAAAATATAGTGAATCCCTTGCTAAACCCTCTCTGATTATCCTGTCCTTACGGAGAGTGCCTTACTGCATCTCCTTCCAGACTAAATAATTCATTCCATAACGGCATCCCCAGCGTCTCCCCTTTTTTAAATTTGCAGTAATGAACAAAGACAGCAGCCACAGCCACTGTCCATTAAATCATTATGCTTCCTGGAAATATTCTTTATAATAACCACCGACTTTACCTGTGTTGTCAACGATAAAGTAAAATTCTTCGGTTTCATTTTTAACATCGTAAGTCTTTCCGGCCGTAAGGGCACGGTTGACAATATATTTTTTGGCGTCAGTATGTACACAATTCACTTTTTTTAATGTATCTCGCTCATTCCAGATTTGATGGATCATTCTCTAGCCACTCCTTCAGGTTATTGTCTTTACAGTATAATGAACAAACGCAAAGTAAGGCAACTTTATTTAAATAGCTCCATCATCACATTGTTTTCGGCAAGCCGAGCCTGTGCAGTTCGCTTTCAAGCTTTTGGTAATACTCTGTGCTTAGCCGGCCTTTTGATCCTCTAAGAATCTCAATGACATAGTGGGCAGGCGGGGCAAGCTCCTCCTTTTTGTTGTAAACATGAAAGGTCAGAACATTGGTCAAAACAGTTTCGCCGACTTTTATATCAACAAAAGCAGGCCTGTACCAGCCGCCCCGAAATCCTTCGCGTTTGAATAAATATTCGGCAGCTTCAAACGGAACATCATATACGATCCCTTCCGTGACCCCGCCATCCTCGACAATGTCCGCCCGTCCACCATCGGGCCTGGCAAATAAATATTTCATCGAGTAACCGTCGAGAATTCCTGACCCCTTCACTTTCGCAAAAAGGTGGCCTACACCTGCTATTTCAAATCGTTCAGTATCCATACAGGATCCGTATGCAAAATAAAAAAATCTTTCAGGCTGTTCCTTCAAAAATCGATAAAGCTTCCAGTCGCCATCCAAAATCGGCTCACCGAGGATATCCATTTTTTCAGAGATGTATATATACGCTTCTATTGTTCCTTCATCGGTATGGACCGTTTGAATGATCCGCTCATACAGATTGTCCTCGTCGCCTTCAACAAAACCTTCCAATTGGTCCACATCTTTTAGTTGCTCTGCGGTTATTTCGAATATCTCTCCGTATGTTTTTGATTCAAGCGACGGCTTTACGACAGGATAGCCAAGGCCTGTATCGTAAAGTTCACCATAAACCCAACCTTGTTCGGCAATGCACTTGCTCCCTTCGATATAAATGTGATTGTCCTCGTGCTTTCTTAATGTTCCGTACACAAAAACCTTGATCTTGTCTGTCATGTTTACGGCTCCTTCTCTTGTCAGTTTGTAAAAATCTACAACAATTTTTAATCTCAATTATATTGTATTAGAAAAACTGAATTTTTTCATAAAAAATAAAAAACAGCAGTGGATGCTGTTTGGTCATAAGGTTTACTTATAGTTGGAATAGCAGCAATATTTATCTATCTGCTCTAATAGGTTATTTAATTGGCTCCAATCCGTTGTTTTGCCTGCTCACGCAACCGGAATTTTTGAATCTTCCCGGATGCTGTCATTGGATAGGCCTTCGTAAATTCAATATAACGCGGAATCTTGTGGCGGGAGATTTTGCCCAGGCAAAAGTCGCGAAGATCTTCAGCCGTGCATGCCTCCCCTTCTTTCAAAATAACCCAGGCCATCACTTCCTCGCCGTATACGGAATCAGGAACACCAATCACCTGCACATCAAGAACCTTCGGGTGGCTGTACAGAAATTCCTCGATCTCTCGAGGGTAAATATTTTCGCCTCCCCTGATGATCATATCCTTTAACCGGCCGGTTATTCTGCAATAGCCGTTCTCATCCATGATGGCCAAATCACCAGTATGCAGCCAGCCTTCTTCGTCAATCACTTCCTTCGTCGCTAGGGGATTTTTATAATAGCCCTTCATTACATGGTAGCCTCTTGTGCACAGCTCGCCTTGTACACCCTTTGGAAGTTCCTTGCCGGTTCCCGGCTCGACAATTTTCACCTCGACGGATGGAAGTGCACGGCCGACCGTTTCTACCCTAAGCTCGATGGGGTCGTCTGTTCTTGTTTGTGTAATAACCGGAGAAGACTCTGTTTGCCCATACGCAATCGTGATTTCGCGTGCACCCATTTTTTCAATAACTGCCTTCATGACCTCAATCGGACAGTTCGAACCAGCCATAATTCCGGTCCGTAACGAACGAAGATCATATGTTTCAAACTCGGGATCATTGAGTTCCGCAATAAACATCGTTGGTACGCCATGCAAACCTGTACACCTTTCCGCTTCTACGGTTTTGAGGACGGTTTTTGGATTAAATTCTTGAACCGGTACGATCGTCGCCCCGACCGAAACACATGCCAGTGTTCCAAGGACGCAGCCAAAACAATGAAAAAAAGGTACGGGAATACAGAGGCGATCTTCTTTTGTGAGCTTCATACAATTAGCAATGTTATATGCGTTGTTGACAATGTTGCTATGCGTGAGCATGACTCCTTTTGGAAAACCAGTGGTACCTGATGTGTACTGCATATTAATGACGTCATCCGGGTCGAGGCTGTTAAGACGTTCATTTAACTGATTTTCAGAAACTTCTTCTGCGAGCTCGAGTAAATCGGACCAACTGTATGTACCAGGATAACGATTTTCGCCCAAAACAATTACATTTTTTAAAAATGGCAGCCGGCTGCTTTTGAGCATACCTGGTTGTGAATTTTTCAGCTCGGGAACAATTTCATAGAGCATGTTCAGGTAGGACGAATCTTTGTATTTTTCCATGAGGATAATTGTCGTGGAGTCTGATTGCTGTAATAAGTATTCAAGCTCGGATGTTTGGTAGTTTGTATTCACCGTGACGAGGACGGCGCCCATTTTTCCGGTTGCAAACTGGCAGGCAAGCCATTCAGGCGTATTTGTAGACCAGACAGCAATATTTTCTCCTTTATCGAGACCGAGTTTCATTAGCCCTTTTGCTATCTTGCGGCAATAATCATTAAATTGTTTATAAGTCAGGCGCAGGCCGCGGTCAGCATAAATGACCGCTTCGTGATCGGGATGAGCATGTGCTTTTTCTTCTAATAAATGACCAACCGTTTTCGTTAATAACTCTGCCATGGAAAGCTCCTCCTTAGCAAATGTTTTATAATTCGAGGCAAACGCTTACAATGAATAATAACATGTTTGTTAGAAAATTCAAACTTCTTTCTTATTAAAAAAAATCCCATTAAAGAACCACTGCCTTATTACTGCAGTGGCTTCATATTTCAACTATTTTAGCCGGTTATTTTTACATAAAAGTTTCTTGTTCTTGGCCCGTCAAATTCACAAAAATAAATACCCTGCCAGCGGCCGAGGAGAAGCTTTCCGTTTGTGAGAATCACATGGCAGGACGCGCCAATCGTGCTTGCTTTCATGTGGGCGGCGGTGTTTCCTTCTTCATGGCGATCCAATGTGTGTTTCCATGGATAAGTTTCATCAAAGCGGCGGATCATATCCCTTTTCACATCAGGATCCGCATTTTCGTTGATCGTAATCCCTGCTGTTGTATGCGGGCAATAAATGATTGCGGTGCCTTCCCTTACACCGGATTCCTCGACAAGTTTGCCGACAATTCTGGTGATTTCATTCATTTCATCACGATGGTTCGTTTCGATCGTAAACTTTTTTAACATTGACAATGCCCCTTTCTGGATAATTGGTTCAAAAAGCAGTATTCATTTAAATTCTCTTTCAAATTCAGTTTTCCCTTTCTTTTCGCAAGGAGGAGATGAAAAATAGCGAAAAAAGGTTGACTATCGGGCAGAAATAATTCCCTCATTTACAAACAAAATGCAACAGCCGTTCAAAATGACTCGTCCATTAGTCCCTTTTTGAAAAATATTTAAAAAAAGCCTTTTCAAATCTAGAAAAAACCTATACAATATATAAAAATTGAATATTGAGAAATCCTTTAACTTACCGAGGAGGTACATGCAGAATGAAAATTATGAGTAATGAACAGTTGGTTGTCTCGTATCGTGATGCATTAAAGTCGGAAAAGGATAAGGACTGGGCTAAGATTTTAAAAGATGAAATTCAAAGACGTGGACTAAGGCCATTTAAAAACAGGTGATTAAGAAAGCCGTTTAGCATTTCAGCTAGACGGCTTTATACATGCAAAAAAACAAAAAATTAAGCCATGGGCGCATCAGAGCGTGCCATGGCTTAATTTAATTATCCTTCAAGCAACAAGGATTCCGGGTCTTCGATCAGTTCTTTTATTTTGACGAGAAAGGAAACAGCTTCTTTGCCATCGACGATCCGATGGTCGTAGGAAAGCGCGATGTACATCATTGGCCGGTTTTCGGATTTTTCTGCGTCAATCGCAACCGGACGGAGCTGGATTTTATGCATGCCAAGGATACCCACCTGAGGTCCGTTCAGAATTGGAGTGGACATCAATGAACCGAACACTCCACCATTTGTGATTGTAAACGTTCCGCCTTGCAAATCTTTCAAGGAAAGTTTATTGTTTTTTGCCTTATTGGCTAACTCCATAATATCTGCTTCGATCTCAGCAAAATTTTTGCGGTCAGCATCGCGGACAACTGGAACAACGAGCCCCTCTTCGGCTGCAACAGCAATGCCAATATCGTAAAACTTTTTAAGAATAATTTCATCGCCCTGAATTTCTGCGTTTAAGAGCGGCGACTTTTTAAGTGCTGCCACAGCCGCTTTTGTAAAGAAAGACATAAAGCCGAGGCGGACATCATTTTCCTCGAAAAACTGATCCTTGCGGCGTTTGCGGAGGTCCATAACTGCTGTCATATCGACCTCATTAAAAGTTGTCAGCATCGCCGCTGTTTGCTGTACTTCAACTAAACGGTTGGCAATCGTCTGGCGCCGGCGTGACATCCGGATCCGTTCTATTTTCTTTCCATTCTCTGTTCCGCCGATCTCAGGTACAGCCGGCTTCTGAACAGGTGAAACTGCTTGCTGTGGTGCAGAAGCGCTCGGTTTAAACGATTCGACATCGTGTTTCCTGACCCGTCCGAGTGGATCGACAGTTGGTACAGCGCTTAAATCGATTCCTTTTTCCCTGGCGATTTTGCGTGCTGCCGGAGAAGCGATCGGCCGCTGTTTGCTGTCCTGGTCCACAGCAGGATCCGTCATTATTGCTGTTGTTGTGGCTTTCTCTGGCTGATCCACAGGTGCAGCTGCTGTTTCGGGTTGCTGTTCCGCTTGTGAAGGTACTTCGGCTTGTCCCCCTTCTGCGAGCACGGCAATCACTGCGCCGACCTGGACGGTATCACCTTCATTCGCCAGCACCTCTTTCAATACACCTTCATGCTCAGATATAATTTCCACATTTACTTTATCTGTTTCCAACTCAACTACATATTCCCCTTTATTTACATAGTCGCCCGGTTTTTTCAGCCATTGTGCGACCGTACCTTCCGTGATCGATTCCGCCAATTCAGGAACAGTAATATCAGCCATTTTATAATCCCCCTTGTTCGTTGCGAGTTAATGCCTCTTCAATGATTCTCGCTTGTTCTTTCTTATGGATGTTCGGGTCTCCTTCAGCAGGGCTTGACCGGCGTCTTCGCCCGATATAGGAAACTTCAGCTGGATCCGGTGCAATTTCATTGATTCTTGGTTCAACAAAATTCCAGGCTCCCATGTTTTTTGGTTCTTCTTGAACCCAGCATATTTCTTTTACGCGCGGGTAGCGGTCAAATATTTTCTTTAACTGCTCGAACGGGAATGGATAGATTTCTTCAAGCCGAATGATATGAAGCCAAGCTGCGTTGCTGGCTGTTTTTAGCTTTTCAGCAAGATCAATGCTCACTTTTCCAGTGCATAAAATAATTCGCTCCACCTTTTCAGTGTTCATTCCAAGCCCTGGCTGCTGGATAAGCGATTTAAATTCTCCCTCGCTAAGCTCTATACTACTTGATGCGACAAGTGGATTGCGAAGTAGGCTTTTCGGTGTCATGATGACAAGCGGACGGACTTCTTCCCGTTTAAGAATCGCTGCCTGCCTTCTTAAAATATGAAAATATTGAGCAGCAGTTGTTAAATTTGCAACAGTCCAGTTATTTTCGGCAGCAAGAGTCAGGAACCGCTCAACTCTTCCGCTCGAATGCTCAGGCCCCTGCCCTTCGTATCCATGCGGGAGCAGCATGACAAGCCCGGATTTTTGCCCCCATTTTGCCCGGCCTGCTGCGATAAATTGATCAAATAAAACTTGGGCGGCGTTGGCAAAATCTCCATATTGAGCCTCCCAGATAACAAGTGTTTCAGGGGCGAAGACATTATAGCCATATTCGAACCCGACAACCGCCGCTTCGGAGAGCGGGCTGTTATGAACAGCAAAAGATGCCTGTGCCGAAGATAGTTGGTGGAGCGGTGAATACACATTTCCAGATATGCTGTCATGAAGAACAAGATGGCGATGGGCGAAAGTACCCCGTTCAGAATCCTGTCCCGTCATTCTGACCGGAGTTCCATCCGAAATGATCGACGCAAAAGCAAGCGTTTCGGCGAGAGCCCAATCAACTTTGCCATTATCGTCAAGCGCTTCGGTCCTTCTTTTTAAAATGCGTCCAAGCTTATTGAAGACATTAAACTCTTCCGGCCATTCGAGAAGCTCCTGATTGATTCGTTTCAGCTCAGTTGCGGGTACGGCTGTATTGATTTTCGGAATACCCTTTTCGACCGTTTCAGGAGGATTCATTTCATTGAATGCCTGCTCTTTTTTCTCCGGAACTTGTTCATTTGCCTCTTGGAGGCGGTTAAGTATTTGCGTTTCATATTCACGCCGCGTTTCATCAGATAAGACTCCCTCGTCAGCGAGCTTTTTAGCATATAATTCTTTGACGGTCGGATGCTCATTGATGATTGTATACATCAACGGATTAGTTGTCATTGGTTCATCCATTTCGTTATGTCCAAAACGACGGTATCCGATCAAATCTATTAAAAAATCTTTGTTGAATTCTGCCCTGTATTCAGCAGCAAGTTTCGCCGCAGAAAGGCAGGCTTCCGGATCGTCGGCATTTACATGCAAAATAGGAATCTCATATCCCTTGGCAAGATCACTTGCATACCTTGTTGAGCGGGAATCAATCGATTCGGTCGTAAATCCAATCGTATTGTTGGCAATAATATGAATCGTCCCGCCTGTTTTGTAGCCTGATAATCCGCTCAAATTTAATGTTTCAGCAACAATTCCCTGTCCGGGAAATGCCGCATCACCATGAATAAGGATCGCGAGAGCAGAAGTTGGCTCGTATTTAGGATAGCCCTTTTCAGAGCGCGTGTCCTGGGCCGCTCTTGTGAAGCCCTCCACAACTGATCCTGCGTACTCAAGATGGCTCGGATTGTTTGCAAGCGTTATTCTTGCTTTAACTGTACTTTCTTCAGTGATTTGCCGGTCGAGGCCGAGATGGTATTTTACATCACCTGTCCATCCATAATTAATTCCGATCGAACCTTCTGAAGGAACGAGCTCTTTATTCGGTGCATGCTGAAATTCAGCAAATATCGCTTCGTAAGGCTTGCACAATACATGGGCAAGAACATTAAGCCGGCCCCGGTGAGCCATTCCGATATTAATCGTTTTTGCGCCATCATGAACTCCTTCTGAAATAATTTCATCAAGGAGCGGCACCATTGAATCGAGACCTTCAATCGAAAATCGTTTTTGCCCGACAAAGGTTCTGTGCAGGAATTTTTCAAATTCTTCAACCTCGGCTAATCGCTTCCAGAGGGAGTTGCGTTTTTCGTTTGAAAAAGCAGGCAACAATGAGCCCGTTTCAGCCTTTTTACGAAGCCAATTCTTTTCTTTCATGTTGGCAACATGGTGAAATTCAAACGCAATTGAACCGGTATACACTTCTTTTAAGTAGTTGATGGCCTCGAGCCCATTATGGATATGTCCGGGAGCATCCGGGCAAACAACCGCGGCTGGAATCGCCTGCAAATCTTGATCGCTCAACCCGTAATGGGATGGTTCGATTAAATCCCTGACCGGCTCGTGGTCATTTAATGGATAAATTTGAGCAGCCAAATGACCATAAGCACGAATATTGTCAGCAAGACGGACAGCAGCAAGTGTCGATTCAAGCTGCTTGAAAGAAGGCTGAACAGCTGTTTCATTGTTTTTGTCCTCAGCAACAATCGATTTCGCCAGGGAAGGTGAGCCCCATCGCTCAAAGTATGCCTTCATTTCCGGATCTACTGAATCTGGATTTTTTTGAAACTGTTCGTATAATTCAATGACATAGCCGAGGTTCGGGCCATGGAATCCCTGCCAGACAGGGTCTTGCCCTGCTGATGGCTTTTTCATGAGAAATACCCCCACTTGCAATTTACTAACACAGCTTTTTTCTTCCTCTCTGCTTATACCCGTTTTTAACTTGAGTGAATAAATTTCATAAAGCAATTCTTTAACTGAAAAACGAACGGTCATTTAATATTAAGATAATATTATTCGCTTCCTACAGCATACTCCTGTTTATTTGGACAACTTCATTCGTTTTTCGGTTTAGCTTAGTACATTGTGAAATTTACTCGAGTAATTAATTGAATAATAATATTTTTCAGAGGATAAACCGTTTTCATAGCAATTTTATCATGCTAGGACCCATTCTACAAAGATTTTAAACGTAAAAATAGTGAAAACTATATATTTTTTTAAAAATATAAATTTATATTGGAATAAGAAATCATCTGTTCTTTACAGAAATTATGAAATATTATTTAGAGGATAAGCTGGAAAAAACCTAGAACATACCCACCAACTCTGTATTTTATTTTTGCATAAAAAAAGACAACCCCACCTGCATTTGATGCAGCGAGGCCATCACCTTAAAAAAACTCTATTCCATTCACAAAAAATTTCCTCGAGAATGAAAAATTGTTTCGCTCTTCTTGAAACATAAACCCCTTCATTTCATCGGTTTGAATTGGAAATTCCAAAAGTTCGTCCTTAATAGCTTTTGGGGAAGATGCTGCTAATCCGAACATTTCAATTCCGTCTCCACTTGCATAGGCATAGATTTCGTTACAATCTGAGTATAGATGCATGTTGTTTTTAGGCTCCATCTAACTTCCCCCCAATTGTTGATGTTACCTTTATTATAATGGGAAAATTCAGATTTTTGTTATTAATTATTTTTACAATTTTATTACACTTTTTGAAACGTTATTATCATGGTAAGCAAATGAGCATTCGCAACGTTTTACCAGAAACCTGCTCACTAAAAATACTAGATTAATAACCATAATGCGTCGAATTATGTTATAAAATGAGTAAACTGCTTTTTTAAGGATGAGTTTGATGAAGCTTTTATATGAAATTATCCCCCTTGGCGATTCAGCCATTTCTATTCAATTTGGAAACGAAATTTCGAAGGAAGCAAATGAACAGGTCCATCTGGCTGCCCGAAAATTAAAAGCAGCGCCATTTCCCGGTATGATAGACATCGTTCCTGCTTTCCATACATTGACGCTCCATTATAATCCAACAGCTATAAACTCGGCCGATCCTTTTCAAAAAGTTTGTAATGAAGTTGCCAACAGGCTACATGCCGAAGTTACAAATTATTCAACGCATGTGCCGGAGCGGCTGATCAAAATCCCCGTTTGTTACGAGGAAGAATTCGCACCCGATTTAGCGGAGGTTGCAAAGACAAACCAGCTGACAAAAGACGAGGTTATTGCGATCCATTCAAGCAAAACGTATAACGTGTATTTTATTGGGTTTGCGCCAGGCTTCCCATTTTTGGGTGGAATGGATAAAAGGATTTCGACACCGAGAAAAAATACACCACGCACGAGAATTCCTGCTGGTTCAGTTGGGATTGCAGGCAGCCAAACAGGTATTTATCCAATCGACACTCCTGGAGGATGGCAGCTTATCGGTAGATCGCCGCTTCCCCTCTTTTTGCCGCAGGCAGAGGTGCCAAGTCTGTTAAGAGCCGGTGACCTGGTGAAATTTGTGCCGATTTCGCGACAGTCTTTCGAGAATTGGGAGGAATCAGCATGGGCATCCAAGTAATCAAACCCGGGCTGCAGTCGACGATCCAGGATCTTGGCCGTTTCGGTTATCAGGAATATGGAGTGATTGTTTCGGGAGCAATGGATAACTATGCCTTACGGGTTGCCAATCTGTTAGTTGGAAATGAGGAAGGAGAAGCCGGTTTAGAGATCACGTTGATAGGCCCTTCGCTCCTTTTTGAACATAATACCGTCATCAGCCTGTTTGGTGCCGAGCTTCATGCCAGTATCGACGGAACTCCAATTCCGAACGGGAAGCCGTTAATGGCAGAAAAAGGTTCTATTTTATCATTTGGCTCCGTAAAGAATGGTTGCCGCTGTTACCTGGCTATTAAGGGTGGATTCGCAACTGATCCTGTCATGAGCAGTAAAAGCACTTATATGAAAGCAAAAATAGGCGGTTATCAGGGCAGGATGATCGCCGCGGGTGATGTTCTGCCAATTAAGGAAACGGTACTATTTCAACAGCCCTCCTGGAGAGCCAGCCCCTCCCTGTCAAGATACATAACAGAGAACAATCCGATTCGATTCATAAGCGGCAAACAGGCCGACTGGTTTACAAACGAAGGAAAAACAGCTTTTACTTCCTCCCCCTACCTGATTGCAAATGACTCTGACCGAATGGGATACAGACTGAAAGGCTCTCCTATTAATTTGATGGAAAAAAAGGAATTAATCACAGAAGGTGTGACAGTCGGTTCAATCCAGGTTCCTCATGACGGACAGCCGATTATCTTGATGGCTGACCGGCAAACGACGGGCGGATATCCGAAAATTGGACAAGTTGCAAGTGTAGATCTGCCGGCACTCGCACAAAGAAAACCGGGTGAATCTTTGTCGTTTCAAGAAATATCGTTACAGTTGGCTCACCGCTTACTATTTGAACAAGAGAAAGAACTGCAACTCTTGAAGCGTTTTATCAATAATAAACTGAAAGGTGTGTGATGGCAGTGCTGAACGTTGATTTAAATTGCGATCTTGGTGAAAGCTTTGGGCATTACCGACTGGGAAATGATGAAACGATTATGAAGTATATCTCCTCTGCCAATATTGCCTGCGGTTTTCACGCCGGGGATCCAAATATTATGAGAGACACGGTTAAACTGGCCTTAGATCATCATGTTGCGATCGGAGCCCATCCAGGTCTCCCCGACCTGATCGGCTTTGGACGGAGGAATATTGAGATTTCGCCTGCTGAAGCCTACAATTTGATCGCTTACCAAATTGGTGCGCTTGATGCTTTTGTGAAAATTGAGGGGGGACGGATGAATCATGTGAAACCGCACGGTGCTTTATATAATATGTGTGCAGTGAATCCAGGGCTGGCTGAGGCGGTTGCGAACGCAGTTGCCGATGTTAATCCTGAGCTGATTTTATTCGGGCTCTCCGGCAGCGCCCTAACGAAGGCCGGGAAAAAACTGGGCTTAAAAACGGCAAATGAAGTGTTTGCTGACCGTTCATACCGGACGGATGGTACGCTAATGCCGAGAAACCTGCCCGGTGCGGTCATTACCGAGGACGTACAAGCCTTACAGCAAGTGATTCAAATGATCAAAGAAAAGAAAGTAACGACTCCGGAAGGAAAAGAAATCTCGATACAGGCAGACACAATTTGTATTCACGGGGATGGTCCGAGGGCTGTTGAGTTCGCAGAGTTAATTTTTCAGTCATTAACGGCTGAGGGGATTTCGATCTCGGCAACATGAGCGCATAAAAAGAGGCGTTCTCAATGGATGAGAGTACCTCTTTGAAAAACTCACTCATATTGCCCGCTTTCTTTAGTTTCTGCTTTCATTCGCTCTTCTTCTTCTTCGACACTTATCCTTGTTATTTCTTCGATAAGATAATGCTGAATTTGATCCAATTGTTGCTGCGAAAATTCTTTCTTCATGTCCAACTTGATCACCTCATCATTAATATGGGGTGGTTTGGGATATTTTATGATTGATATTTTGTTCACATCTTAAAAACTGAACTTTTCAAATACGATTCGCAACATAGTTACTGATTCAGCACCAATTCTCCCTGGAGATTGAATGTTTGTAAATCGTGTGCCGTTATTTTCGAAGGTGAGAGTGCATAAAGACTGTTGTCGATATAAACCAGCCTTTCGATACTATTGGACCATTCCTCATAAACCTGTTTATAAAAACTGTGGGTTATTTTCGACTTTAGTGAAAAGCCATTAGTTGAATCAATATGATACACATACGCTCCTTGAAACTCGTAGTTTTGCGCAACTTCTTTCCCTTCTATATCAGAATATACGGTAATTGGAAATGCAAATAAATTTTTGCCGCGATCGTATAACAGTGCCTTATGGTCATGATTGAGTGGCGAATATGTGCCGCTTCCACCAATGATTTCTGTGAATTTTTCCTTAGGACTGGCGACATCGCTTACATCAAAGAGAGAGATTTTCACGCCCTTTGTTGTTACTCTTGGCTCAGTTGTTGATGTAAATCCTTTAACCAGTTCTGTATCTTGCCCAAAGCCAATGATATGGTTTTCATCATATGGATGCAAATAATTACTGAAACCGGGAATTTTTAATTCACCGAGCACCTTTGGAGTCTTCGGGTTTGCTGCATCAATTACAAACAGTGGATCTACTTGCTTAAATGTAACGATGTAAATACGTTCCCCCATAAACCGTGTTGAATATATTCGCTCACCTCTCGCTAGATCCTTCAATTCTCCTATGCGCTGGAGATTGACATCAAAAATATAAAGGTGATTGGCTGAAGGCCGTTCTTCATTCCAGGAATTGTCTTTTGTTGTTGCCACACGCAAATTCCCTTCGTACTCGTCCATCGCAAATTGGTTTAATATCGTCCCTTCGATCTCGGCAGAACTATGAAAGGCAACATTCATCCCTTCAACTGAAAACTTATAAATCGTCGTATCAGGTGATAAAATACTGCTTCGATCACGTTCAATGCTTGTGTAGTTTGGGACAGCCAGGTATAAATAACCGTTGGACATATATAGCTCCTGCCCGCTGCCTAAATAAGTGGTCATGGCTGCATCCTTTAAAGGGTCGCTCAAATCGATTGCAGCGATCGTATTGTAGTTTGTTTCGGCAGAATCCGAAAAGTAGTGGATTTGATCATAATCGATACTCACAGGCTTTTCACTTACTGCTGTGTCTCTGTATCTTGGCCGCAAATCGATCTTCTTGCCTTGCTCCAATGCCCAGTAGTCAGGATAATGGCTGGCAATTAAATAAACGATCCCATTTCTTTTACGTGACGACACGTACGAACCTTCCATCTCCAGTTCCCTGAGTTTTGCCGGATTTTGCGGATCTTCAATATTGTAGATGATGAGCTTTGTCGATTGATACATTGGCACGATGCTGAGGTCTGCGGATGTCTGCGACTTAGGCAGCCGGGGCATTTGTTGATAGCTTGGTCCAATAATGACCAGATGCTGATCTTCGACATACAGCTGGGATGGCATAAAAGAGCTGTCATATTCAAGAACTTTCTTCAGAATCATTTTATTAGCTGGAATAGCTTCAATGATTCTCACTTTTCCGTCAGAAATTTGGTAAATATGTTTTCCATCCGTTTTTACAGTATCTGCCTCATCGATTCCTGCGACCTGGACATTTGTCTCGGACACCGATTTTGCTGAGCTTTCTGTTTTAGCACTGTCTGCTGATAGTGTAGCATTCTCTTTAGTTGCATCGAAGGCAACTGTTTGGCGATGATTTTTTTCCGTTTTGATTGCCTTCTTAAAATAGTCATCCAGTTTTTCCTTTGAACCGATCACAGGCAGTGTCTTGTTCACGACAAATGACAACTGCTTGCCGGAACTGAGCTTTCTGCCGCTCTTTGTTTTTATTCCGTCTAAAATATTGAGCGTATAAAATGGTATGTTAGAATCATAGCCTTGATCAGGCGGGCTAATATATACCGTTTGGCCGTCCGGCCCCAATTCTACATCCACTTCTTGCTTTTTACCTTGATCATCTGTCACATAAATCTGATTTCCGTCCAGGCTTGCCTCAGCAATCTTTTTCGAAAAAGATACCTTCCAAACCTTGTTTTTTAAAACAATTGGTCTTTCATCATATTGGGCCCAATCATTGACGATTTTAAGCTGGGTAAAATGCGCATAAACAGCTGCCCCTGCTATAAGGATCACCAAACCGGCAATCAACCATGTTTTCCGCATCATATAACCCCCTTTATCTTTCTAGACGGCAAGCTTTGATAAATGGTTACAGGACTGTCAACCCGGAAAACAGAAAAAAGTGCGGCTGTCATTCATTCAGGCGTACTTTGCACGTTAATATATGAAAATTAAAGACGTTGCGGAAATTCAATTATATTCAACAATAAGAAGCTGCCAGGTGCTTTCTTGCGCACCTGGCAGCTTCTCCTCGGATGTTCAGTAACCTTTATTTATCGCATTTTGAGCCAGTTTTATATCATTCAACAACAACTGTTGCAAATTGTAAGCAGGATAATAACTGCGCTTATACATATAGTAAAACACTTGTGCGTGCCAGGCAATCGCAGCATTTAATTGTCTCACAAGCACTTCCCGTAAAGCAGGAGTCGCCGTTTCTGTAATGGCGATCGCATAATTGCGGACCGCAGTCTTGGCAGCTCCTAATAAATCTCCGGCGTAAAAACCGGTCTCCGCCCTCTCTTCTTCTTCTCTAAAACCTGGCGCCGCAGGATAAAACTTCAATAATTCCCGCAAATTTTTTTCAAGCGTTTTGATCGAGAAAGTATATAATTGTTTTAATTCATCATCATCCACTTTCCGGTAGAGCTTCTTAATTCTGTTCAGTACGATAGCTTGATATGCAACTAATTCGTGTACTTCCAGTGTTTCATGCCAGGCCAATCTTCGGATTTCCCGCATTCATGTTTCCCTCCCGTAGCGTTATCACACTGACTACTTTATGAAGGCGGGAACATTATGTGCATGGTTATTTAATCGCCTTATTGCAGACGTCTATTTCAAAAATTATTTAAAACTTTTACCAGTCAAGTTCATCATGGCACGGCAAAATTTACTCCATTCCTTTGGAAACTCCTGACATCCTCCGCTCGAGTACGTTGCTCCTTTTGTCTCAAGCTTTATGGACCAGCTAGTACCATCCAAGATCATTTCGTTGCGCTGGTAATCATGCTTCCAGTCCCAAATCTTCATTTTGAACAATTCCTTCTTGAAATCTTCCACTCTTCCATACTTTTGTGGCAAATTATGTTCAGTCTGTTGATGTTCGTTTGAAGTCCATTCAATATAAAAAAATGTATTCTTTTGAAAATTGATTTTCACCTTGTACCACGGTCCCGGGTGGCGTCCTACCGAAGCTGTCAACGAAACAATCTCCTTATCAGGATTGATCGATACAATATTATCTTTAACCGAAAACAGATCCTTTTTTCGGCTAATCACAGACTTTATGTGGGAAAGTTTAAGAGAATTCTCTCGCTCACCCTGGCTGCTCATTGCCTCGAGGATTGACGGAAGTGACGCAGGACCGTTTTTTTCTATTATTTCAAGAATTTCTTCATACATATTCATGTTATATACTTCCTCATCTAAAAAGTTCAGTATTTTAAGCTTTTCATTCATTCCGCTTTTTTTCAGCAATCTATCTTGTCTCCATTCTAAATGGACTGGAACATAGTACAAGCGTGATGAAATATTATACCTTGCACTACAGATTAAATCATCATTTACTGTTTTTACATTTATAGTATAAGGTAAAAATGGTAGAAATGCTGTAATAAAATTCACTTTTTGATTTAAATATGGCAAGTGTGATTTTACTGAAACAGATAAATGGAGCTATATGTTTTCTCGGCTTTAAAACTCATATCTCTTTTTTGTTTGGAGACATTAATCATATTATCGATTATCGGGAGGATTTGGCATGCCGTCACAACAACATAAATCCATCTGCAATAGTGAATATGATAAATTGCATACAGTTATCCTGTGCGAACCTCAGCATATGACAATTAGAGAAGTAATCAATGAAACCCAGAAACATTTTAAAAATGAAGGGATTCACATAGAGCTGGCGTTGGAACAGCACCGCGATTTTCTTATAAAATTGGAGGAACATGGCGTTAACGTTGTACTGCTCCCTGCGCTCAGGAAGTTCCCCGAGCAAGTGTTCACCCGCGATATCGGTTTTACGATCGGGCAAACAGTCTTTGTCGCAGAAATGGCCCATGACATCCGAAAAGGTGAAGAAGACGTTTTAAGAGAGTGGCTTGAACAGGAAGAAATCCCCTACTACCATTTATTAGGGGACGAGATTGAAGGTGGAGACGTTGTAATTGACCGAAACACTGTCTATATTGGCGTCAGCAACCGCACAAACTTAGCTGCAATCGAACATTTGCAAAGTTTGTTAACGAATTATGAAGTGATAGCCATTCCGTTTACCGAAACATATCTGCACTTGGATTGTGTATTTAATATCATTTCCACCGAGGAAGCAATCATTTACCCCGGAGTTATTGAGAAAGAAAAAGAAGAACTTCTTCGGTCCCGCTACGATTTAATCGAAATCACCGAGGAAGAGCAGTTCACGCTTGGAACCAATGTGTTTTCGATTGGAGATAAAAAGATATTCAGCCTTCCCGTAAATAAACATGTTAACAGTGAGCTTCGTAAAAGAGGCTATGACGTAATTGAAGTTGATATTAGCGAAATCATTAAATCCGGCGGTTCATTTCGTTGCTGTACGATGCCCCTGATCCGTGAAGAATAGAAAAAAGTGGCATCCATTTTGGATTGTGCCACTTTTCAATAACAACGCTACTCAAGAAATCTCTCCTTCATGCTTGGTGAGGGTATCATACAGCTGTCTTGTTTTCCAAACCACCTGTAGCGATTATGCGCGATCCAATCATAGAAAAAGTTACGAACTGGCACAGGCACTAGCAAGAGCAGAACAAGCAGTTTCCATCCCCCTTGCAGCTTACTTGCAGTCCTTAAGGCAGCAGAGGATTTGATAAAGGCCTTGCGTTTTTCGATTAATACTATACTGTCAATGTTGTTTTTTAAGTTATATTCTTGCAATAGCTTTTGACCGACATCACCTTGTATTGAGGCAAATTTAAAATATCCTTGTTGATCCCGTTTGATAATAAATTGCACACTGCTGTGACATAAGTTGCACACACCGTCAAAAAGAATAATCGCAGCCATGATTCCTCCTTCTTAGCAAGTGAATGAATAATCTCTTCTATAAAGCAACAAGATATTTTTGTTTCGTTTATTTTTTCCAGGCATTATTTACCCCTGTGATTCCTAATTATAACTGGTCAAATAGGAAAAGGCACGGCGGTTGTCCTGAGCGTTTGAGTCAAGCATTTGTTGGCGGAATTTATTTCCACCTAAAACGTGTAAGCGGATTCAT